>JBOGIZ010000276.1:0-1623 GCA_050747805.1 Vicinamibacterales bacterium
TGCCGATCGACGTAGTGTCGAGTGGCGCGTGCCGATTGACCGAGTGTCGAGTGGCGCCTGGCTCACCGTCAATCGACAGTCGGACACTCCGTCGATCGCCAATCGGCAACCGGCACTCCGTCGATCGGCACTCGGCACTCCGTCGATCGGCAATCGACAACCGGCACTCCGTCGATCGGCAATCGGCAACCGGCTATCGGCAATTGCCATGTCTGAATTTGTCCACCTGCACCTGCACTCGGAGTATTCGCTGCTCGACGGCGCGTGCCGCATCGAGGAGCTGCTCGACAAGGCCGTTGAGCTGAAGATGCGGTCGGTCGCGATCACCGAGCATGGCAACATGTTCTCGTCGATCATCTTCCACGACCAGGCGCGGAAGCGCGGAGTCACGCCGATTCTGGGGTGCGAGGTGTATGTCGCGCCGGGCGATCGTCGTGTGAAGAGCGGCACGCCGGGGGAGACGGCGAACCATCTCGTCCTGCTGGCCGAAACGCGCGAGGGGTATCACAACCTGATCAAGCTGGTCTCGGCGGGCTACACCGAAGGGTTCTATTACAAACCGCGGATCGACAAGGATCTGCTGGCCCGGCACGCGCAAGGGCTGATCGGTCTGAGCAGCTGCCTCAAAGGCGAAGTCGCGACGGGCATCCGGACCGAACAGCAGCAGAAGGCGATCGCGGCAGCCGCCGCGTACCGCGACATTCTCGGGCGCGGCAACTTCTTCCTCGAGATGCAGTATCAGGGCATCGAGGAGCAGCGGACGGTGAACGCCGGGCTGCTGCCGATCGCCCGGGATCTCGGGCTGCCGCTCGTCGCGACCAACGACGTCCACTACCTGAAGAACTCGGACTACAAGCCGCACGACATCCTGCTCTGCATCGGCACCGGCAAGACGGTCGCCGACGCCGATCGCCTTCGCTATCACGGAGATCAGTTCTATCTGAAGACCGCCGAGGAAATGGCGGCGATCTTCGGCGACCATCCCGAGGCCATCGCCAATACGCTCCGTATCGCCGAGCGGTGCCGCGTGGATCTGTCGGGCGCCGAGAACCACCTTCCGAACTTCGACGTGCCGCAGGGCTTTACGCTCGAGGAATACTTCGAGCACGTCGTGCGGCAGGGCTTTGACATGCGTCTGCCGCGGCTCAAGACGCTGTCGGCCGCCGGCGCGCTCGCGCACACGATCGAGGACTACGAGCGGCGGCTCGCGTACGAAGTGGACATGATCAAGAAGATGAACTACCCGGGGTACTTCCTGATCGTGTGGGACTTCATCCGCTACGCGCGCGAGCAGGGGATTCCAGTGGGGCCGGGACGCGGATCTGCCGCGGGCAGCTTCGTCGCGTACTGTCTGCGGATCACGGACGTCGATCCGATGGCCTACGATCTCATCTTCGAACGATTCCTGAATCCCGAGCGCGTGTCGCTGCCCGACATCGACATCGACTTCTGCGAGCGCCGGCGAGGCGAAGTCATCGAGTACGTCACGCGCAAGTACGGCCGCGAGAACGTGGCGCAGATCATCACGTTCGGGACCATGAAGGCGAAGGCGGTGGTGCGGGACGTCGGCCGCGTGCTCGAGATGCCGTTCGCGGAGGTGGACAAGGTCGCCAAGCAGATTCC
>JBOGIZ010000277.1:0-9174 GCA_050747805.1 Vicinamibacterales bacterium
ATGCTGCCCTGTCCGTTCGGGCTCGCCTGCGCAACTCTGTTGTAAATCGGAAGGGCGCCGAACAGGGTCAGCAGCACCAGCACGAATGTGGCGATCGGCGAGAGCAGGCCGGCCGCCAGGAACGCGATGCCTGGCTGGTAGCCGAGCGTCGAAAAGTAATCGACGCCCGTCAGGCACATCACCCGCCACCAGGCCGACTGGTGGTGCGCGCGGAGGGCCACGCCCGTGTCACGCAGACCCTCGAAGAACCAGGTCTGAAAACGGCGACGCTGCCGGCGGGTGAGCCCGAGGGACATCAATCAGAGCTCGCCGCGCACCGAGGCCAGCTCGAGATCGGTGTCGCTCGCCTCATGGAAGACGCCCTCCCACCGCGCAACCACGACAGAGGCCAGACAGTTGCCGATGACGTTGGTCATCGTCCGTCCCATGTCCATGAGAGTGTCGACGCCGAGGATGAGCGTGACCCCTTCGAGCGGCAGCTGATAACTCGCGAGCGTTGCCGCCAGAATGACGAGAGCCGCACGCGGGACGCCGGCCACGCCCTTGCTCGTCAACATCAGCGTCAGGAGCATCGTGATCTGCTGCCCGATCGAAAGGTGCACGTGCGCGGCCTGCGCCACGAAGATCGCGGCGAGCGACAAGTACAGGGTCGAGCCATCGAGATTGAAGCTGTAGCCGAGCGGAATGATGAACGCCACCACGCTGCGCGGAACCCCGAGACGCTCCATCGCCTCCATGGCGCGCGGCAGCGCCGCCTCGCTCGACGTCGTCGAGAACGCGATTACGGCGGGCTCCCGCACCGCGCGCACGAACTTGCCGACAGGAATCCGGAAGAGCAGCATCACCGGAATGAGTACGAGCAGGTAGAACGCCGCCAGCGCGACATAGAGCGTGCCCACCAGCCACGCCAGATTGTAGAGCACGGCGAATCCGCCCTTGCCGATCGTGTATGCCATGGCCGCCGCGACGCCGATCGGCGCGTACTTCATCACGATGTTCGTGAACTTGAACATCGTCTCGGCGAGCGACTCGCAGAAGTCGATCATCGGCCGGGCTTTCGGTCCGACCATCGTGAGCGCGATCGCGAAGATCAGCGACCATACGACGATCTGCAACACGTCGCCTTCCGCCATCGCCTGAATGATCGACGTCGGAAACACGTGCAGCAGCAGCTGGTCCCACGTCTGCGCCGCGGCCGGGGAGACGGCGGCGGTCCCGGCGGCTGCCGGCAGGACGAGGCCGACGCCGGGACGCAGCGTGTTGACCGCCACGAGACCGACCACGAGCGCCAGCGTCGTGATCACCTCGAAGTACACGATCGCGCGCAGGCCCATGCGGCCGACCGTCTTGACATGCCCAGCCCCGGCAACGCCGGCCACGAGCGTGCCGAAGATGAGCGGCGCGATGATCATTTTGATCAGCCGCAGGAACAGCTGGCTGAATGGATTGAAGACCCCCGCCCAGTCCGGATGCGTGCGGCTGATGATCGCGCCGACAACGACCCCAAGGATGAGGCCGAGAATGATCTGCTGGGTCAGGGTCAGACTCAGGCGCGCGCGAGGCGCGTCGGCGGTGGCCATCGCGGGATTCTATCGTGAGCGCGCCCAGGCAGAGTGCGCTCACCCGTACGGGGCCGCCGGCGGGGCTTGGACGGGAGCCTTGCGCCGGAGCGGCCGCGGCCTCAGCCCGCGACGGCGGAGAGGGCGGCCGGACGCAGCAGGCGGCGCGATGGGTGGGGCACCAGCGTCGGCGTATCGACCCGCGGAGGCGCCATACGGACGCAGTCGCGCCCTGCGGCTTTCGCCGCGTACAACGCGCGGTCGGCGCGCTCGAGTAGCGCGTCCGCTCGTTCGCCGGGACCCGCCGTTGCCGCGCCAATCGAGAGCGTCGGGGTCACCACGGTCTCGCCCGCTTTGACCGAGACCTGCTGCATCTCGGTCCGGATCCAGTCCGCGACACGCGCGGCGCCGGCCGCGGGCGTCTCCGGCAGAATCACCAGGAATTCGTCGCCGCCGTAGCGGCAGCGGACGTCGCTTCTGCGCAGCACCTGCCGCAGCCGATGCCCGACCGATGCCAGAACTTCGTCGCCGACGAGATGCCCGTTGCCGTCGTTGATGCGCTTGAAATAGTCGATGTCGAACATCAGAACGGACAGCTCGGTTTCCGAGCGGCGGGCGCGCGTCAATTCGGTTTCGAGCGATTCCAGTCCGTGCGCACGATTGAAGCAGCCTGTGAGTCCGTCGCGGAGGCCATGCTCGCGAATTTCGGCGAAGAGCTGCACGTTGCGGAGCGCGATGCCAAGAAGCGTCGCCGCCGTGCCAATCGTGCGGCGAACGTCGGCGGAGACCTTCGCCTGCGCGATGCCGACCACGCCGGCAATCCGTCCGGCGCTGACGATGGCGTAGCAGACGAATCCGTGCGTCTCGACGCCGTCGGCGCATTCCACCGCTTCCGGAGACGCGTGGACGCAGGCGTCCGCCGCGGCCTCGATCGCGCCCTGACGCCAGCGCGCGGCAGCACGATCGGTCACGCGCTCCCAATCGGATTCGCGGCGCATGACGAGCCACACGTCCGCGCCGTCGGCGAGCGGCGGCAGGTGGCGCCAGATCGTCTCGTGCAGCGTGTCGATGGTGATCGCGCGACTGAGCGCCTGCCCGAAGGTCATCAACTGCTCCAGCTCGCGCGCGCGGCCGCGCGCGTGCGCCGCGTCGAGCGCCGCCGCCGCCGCTTCGGCGCGGCTCTCACGCCGATTGGCGTGGAGGTGAAACACGAACATCACCGTCAGAATGAGCAGCGCGGGAATCAGCGCGACGCCATAGGTCTGCTGCAAGTCGGTGGCGACGTTGAACAGATCCTGCAGCGATCGTTGAAAGATCAACAGGAGGGCAAAGGCGAAGCCCGCGAGCAGGAGCGAGTCGTGGCGTCCGGTGACACGGAAATGCATGGCTCTCTCGGGCTGCAGTCCCGGTGCCGAGTCTCGGCCATTGCGGCTCAGGCACTTACGGCCACCTGGCAGGCTGCGCGTGTGCGGTTTGAGCACACGTGCGCGGATCCGCACACCTCTGTCAGAGGTGAGCGGCGAGCGTCCTCGCGGTGATTTCCAGCGGCTTGAGGCCCGCGCCCTTTGCAAGATCGCGAAGGAGCAGGGGGAGCGACAGCGGGAATCGCCACTCGTCTTCGCGGGCTCCGGCGGCACGCGCGTTGGCGCTCCAGTCGTCCCACCAGGTTCGGCCCCGGCGCGCGATCGGTTCCACGACCAGGACGGCGCGGCCCGCACGAATCGCGGAACACGCGCGTTCGAGCAGCGCGTTTCGCTTCTCGGGCGGAAGCTCGTTCACGGCGTACGCGATCAGCAGCGCGGCGCGCGCATCATCCAATCGCGCGGACACAACATCGCCGCGGATGGCGCGCCCCCGCAGATCGAAGTGTCCATACGTCCAGTTCGCTTCCTGCACCGCCCAGCCGCTGCGATCGATGCCGAGCAGCTGCGGAGGATCGCTGGCGGCAAGCGCCCAGGCGGCACCGGCGGCGCCGGTGCCGCAGCCAAGATCGAGGATCGTACGCGGCGGCTGGGCGCCGGACCCGAGCGCGCGCACAATCGCGCTGACCGTCAGGAAGTGGAGCGGCCCGTAATAGAGCGCGAAGGCCGCGCGCTTTCCTGCCGTCTGCAGGGCGGAGCCGTCGGCAAGGAGGTCGCGGCGTTCAACGTAGCACGATGAGAGGGCCCTCAGCGCGCGCGTCGCTTCGGATCGCGTGAGCGACGCAAGGTGGCGCCGCTCGAGCGCCGCGATCCAGCCGTCGAAAGCGGGATTCAACGTTCTACGGTGACGCCGGGGCCGTCACGCTCCGGTCTTGCGCGCGAGCACGAAAATCCACGCCAGCGCCACGCCGTAGCACATGCCGGTCGCAAGCAGCTGCACCACGTCCACGGTGTGAAACAGCTGGAATCGCGGCCGCTCCATGAGATTGAGGAATCCGATCGACCCGATCATGATCAGCACAAAGACTGGCGCCAGACCTCGCTGTTGTCGCATCCACCATCCCTCCCTGGATGCGGAAGATACTCTCTCTCGGACGGACTGAGGTCAACTGGTGGTGACGCTCGCCTGACGCGGCCTGCCAACCGTAGCCGCGAGCGAAGCGGGCGCTTGGCGAAGGTTGGCGGAGAGAGAGGGATTCGAACCCCCGGTACCCTTCCGGGTACAGCGGTTTTCAAGACCGCCGCCATCGACCACTCGGCCATCTCTCCGCTCGAGGATTGTCGCACGATCCGGCGCGGGGCCATCCGTTTGCGCTCGCGAACTTCATGGCGGAGTCTGCCCTCATTTCGCGGCGCCCAGCGCGGCCGCTCAATCCATGGATTCCGGCCATCGCGACAATGTCGAGTGCCGTCATGAAGGTCATCGACACCTCCGGCTTCGGGCGCTGTCGCAAGCTGCGGTGCTGACGGTTACCGCGGCGCGATGACCTCGAGTCCACCCATGTAAGTCCGGAGCGCCTCGGGGATCACGACCGAACCGTCCCGCTGCTGATTGTTTTCGAGAATCGCGATGAGGGTGCGGCCCACCGCGAGTCCCGAGCCGTTCAGCGTGTGCACGTACTCGGCCTTGCCGGTACTCTGCGGCCGGAACTTGATATTCGCGCGCCGCGCTTGAAAGGTCATCGTGTTGCTGCACGAAGAGATCTCGCGATACGTCTGTTGCGTGGGCAGCCAGACTTCGATGTCGTAGGTCTTTGCCGAGGCGAACCCCATATCCCCCGTGCACAACAGCATCGTCCGATACGGAAGATCGAGGAGCTGCAGAATCCGCTCGGCGTTGGACGTCAAGGTTTCCAGTTCCTCGACGGAGCGCTCCGGCGCGGCGAATGTCATCAGCTCGACCTTGTCGAACTGGTGCTGACGAATCAGACCGCGGACGTCCGCGCCATAGGAGCCCGCCTCGCTGCGAAAGCATGGCGTGTACGCGGTGTAGCGCACCGGAAGGACGCGGCCGTCGAGAATTTCGCCGCGATGCAGGTTGGTCAACGGGACTTCCGCCGTGGGGATGAGGTACAGATCCCAGTCGCCGGCGACGCGAAAGAGATCCTGCTCGAACTTGGGCAGATTGCCGGTTCCCCGGAGGGCATCGGCGTTGACGAGAAACGGCGGCTCGACTTCCGTGCAGCCGTGCTGGCGCGTGTGCACATCGAGCATGAAATCAATCAGCGCGCGCGAGAGCCGCGCGCCGGCGCCGAAGAGCACGGCGAAGCGAGCGCCCGACATCCGCGCCGCGCGCTCGAAATCCAGGATGCCGAGGGCGGCTCCGAGTTCCCAGTGCGGCTTCGGCTCGAAATCGAACGTCCGCGGCGTGCCGGCGCGGCGCACTTCACGATTGTCGGCGGCGCTTCGGCCCACGGGAACCGACGCGTCCGGCGTGTTCGGGATGGTCATCAACAGCTCGGTGCGCTGCTGTTCGATGCCATCGAGCTCGGCCTCGAGCTGCTTGATCTGCTGGCCGCGCGCCTTGTTGGCGCCAAATACGGCGGACGGGTCGTGCCCTTCGCGCTTCGCGCGCGCCACTTCCTCGCCGGCGGCATTCTGCTCGCGCTTCAGTCCTTCGACCTGCGGAATCAGCTCTCGCCGGCGCGCATCGAGCGCCGTAAACGGCCCGAGCGCCGCGTCGGCATCGACGCCGCGGTGGCGAAGCGCGTCGCGGACGCGATCGAGATGGTCGCGAACAAAGGCCGGATCGAGCATGCTGCGATCCTATACCGCTCGCCCGGGATTTGACGGCCGGTTGGACGGCACAGGCTCGGCGGCGCGGCCGCCGTTTAGAGAGGCTGATGCTCGGGGGACGCGAGGTGCCGACGCAGCTCAGTGACGCGCGCTTCCAGCGTGCCCGGCCACGGTGCGTCGCAGATGGCGCCGGACGGCGTCGGCCGCGGGTGCAGCAACACCTCGATTCGCACTCCGGCGTGGAGACGGCCGCGCTGCACCAGCCAGATGACGTCGTTGATGAACCCGCGATAGTCGACGCCCCGAAGCCCGCGGCGCTCGAGCCAAAGGTTGTACGCGCGGTGATGCACTCGGCGCGCGACGCCAAGCCGCGTGCCGCAATTGCGCGAGATTCGTACGCGGGGCACCCCCTCGGCACGGGCAACGTCCACGACCAGGCGCGCGATGCTCGGCGCGAGATGGACGTCGTTGTGTGAATCGAGGTGGCTTGGCTTGATTCCGAGGCGCTTCATGACGCCGAGTTGTGCGCGAAGCTCCTGTGAGACCGCGTCTCGGTCCGCCGTCGACAGGAACCGATATCGGGGGAATTTCTCGACGGGCAGAAACACGCCGTCGCGGCAGAACGTGCTCGACGCGCGCATCGGCTCGCTCATGGGAACGCCCTGGCTCAGGTTCAGGTGCAAGCCGATTCGCTCGTGCGCCGCGCTGCGCCTGGCGAGCTCGCACGCCTCGGCGGCATGCGGCATGTTCGCGAGCAGGCTCCCATGGGTCACCCACTCCGCCGACATCGCCGTCGCGATCGCCGCGTTCACCGTCTGGTCGAGGCCGAAGTCGTCGGCCGTCAGGACCACCGTCAACGCGCGTGCCGCCACACCGTCAATCTGGCGCTCCTGTCATGATCGGGAATCGAGTGTCCACGGCGGAAACGGCGCGCGCGAACCCCTCCGCGCATTCTATCGGCGCGAGATTGCCCGCGCATTGTACGGATGTTGGCAGCGCTGCCCACAGCCGCCGCGTGACAAAACGGTGGCGCTCGTACTTTGCCTGTCGCTTCTGTCCGTCTGGCGGTCCCCGGGCGGTGCCCGGACCACGACGCGCGGCGGCTTCGGTTCCCGCGGAGCCGGCGTTCGCGCGCAGGTATCATCTTGTGAGTTACCATGCCTGCGATGGGCGACACGGTACGAAAAGCGGTGTTTCCTGCCGCCGGCCTCGGCACTCGATTCCTGCCAGCCACCAAAGCGCAGCCGAAAGAGATGCTGCCGCTGGTGGACAAGCCGATTATTCAGTACGGGATCGAAGAAGCCCTCGCATCGGGCGTCGACAACATCATCCTGGTCACCGGGCGCGGCAAGAACGCGATCGAGGATCATTTCGATGTCTCGGTCGAGCTGGAAACGTTCCTCGAGTCACGCGGCAAGACCGAGCTGCTCGCGCAGATCCGCAAGATCTCGAGCTTGATGAACGTGTCGTACGTGCGGCAAGGCGAACCGCTCGGGCTTGGACACGCCGTCCTCGTGACGCGGATGCTCGTCGGTCCCGAGCCGTTCGCCGTGATTCTCGGCGACGATGTGATCGATGCCGAGCCGCCGGCGCTGCGGCAGATGATCGACATCTTCGAGGAGCTCGGCGGCCCCGTCCTGGCGATCGAGGAAGTTCCGCCGGAGGACGTCAGCGCATACGGCGTCATCGACGCGGAAGAAATCAGACCCGGCGTCTATCGCATCCGCGACCTCGTCGAGAAGCCGCCGCGGAATGAAGCGCCCTCCAACCTCGCGATCATCGGCCGCTACGTGCTGACGCCCGACATTTTTCCTGCATTGGAAGAGACCGCCCGCGAACACGATCGCACCGGCGAGATCCAACTGACCAACGGCCTGCGGCGCCTGCTGAAACAGCGGCCGATCTACGGTTGCCGTGTGAAAGGCGTGCGCCACGACACCGGCAACAAGCTCGGCTATCTCCGCGCTGTGGTGTATTTCGCGCTCCGACGTCCGGATTTGGCGGAGCCCTTCCGCGAATATCTGCGCGATCTTGGACTCGCCGAGCCGGTGCTCCGGCGGCCCTGACGCTTCAGTCTTTCTTGGTGGACGCGCTCGAGGGCTTCGAGGCGCTGTCCGAGGCTGGCGCGGAACCGCCGGCGTCCGTCTTCTTGTCGCCTCTCTCGCCTTTCTCGCCTGAATCCGTCTTCGTCGGTCCCGCGTCGGTCGACGATTTTCTTGCGTAGTCGGTGACGTACCAGCCCGTGCCCTTGAATTGGATTGCCGGTGACGAAATGAGCTTTCTGACAGGGCCCTTTCCGCAGTGCGCACACACGTCCACCGGCGGATCCGAATATTTCTGGATCCGTTCGAAACGGCGTCCGCACGATTCGCACTCGTATTCGTATAACGGCATAGATCAGATCCGTTCAAGCCCGGTCATTCGAGCATCGGGCCGTTGTTCTCGCCGAGCATGAGATTGCGATGAAGCCACAGCGGCACGGTCCCGTTGCCGAGCAGCGTGTCGTGGAAGACGCGAGGCGAGAACTTCTCCGGCTTCGCCGCCTTGTAGTCGTCGCGCAGCTTCTGCACCATTAATTTTCCAAGCGAGTACAAGACGTACGCCGGATCGAACGTGCCGCGCTCCGCTTCGCGCCGGGCGGCGGACTCTTCGAGATACGCCTCGTCGCGGAAAAATCTGACGCCCTGCTCGACCGACAGATCTTCGCAGTGCAGCCGGAGTCCGACGACGGCCCGGCAGAGGCGAATGAGCGCTTCGGCAATCTGCCCCAGCTTGACCTCGGGATCCTGACGACGGAAACCCGCATCCACGACCATCTGCTCGGCGTAATGCGCCCACCCCTCCACCATCGCGGTCGAGGAAAAGAGGATCGACTTGCGCAGCGCGGATGACAGCCGGCGCAGATGCTGATAGTGCAGGAAGTGACCCGGGTAAACCTCGTGGATCGAGATCGACCAGAGGGCGCCGAGATTCAGATCGCGCAGGTGCTCGTCCTGCCGTTCGGCCGGCCACGAGGGGTCGACGTCGGTGATGTAGTAATACGAGCCCATCGCTCGCGCCTCGAACGGTCCCGGCGTCCACATGCTCGCGAACGTCCAGCGGTAGAAGCGCGGCGTCGGGGCGACCGTCACGCGGGCCGATTGCGTCACGGTGACGAGATCGTGCCGCTCCAGGAAGGTTTCCAGTTCGGCGAGCTGTGCCTGCGCCGTTTCGACAACCCGGCCGGGCTCGGGATGACGGGTCTTGAGCTTCGCCCAGGCCGCAAACGGATCGCGCGGATCGAGGCGCGAGGCGGCGCGGCGAAACTCTTCCTGCATCGCGCGCAGCTCCCGCATCGCGATCGCCAGCAGTCGATCGGCGTCGAGGCTGATGCCTTCCTGACTCTCGAGCTTTTGCTGCAGGCGCGCGCGCCCGAGGCGGAACGATCCGCGCGCGCGCGGCGCCACCTCTTCTTCGAG
>JBOGIZ010000278.1:0-8331 GCA_050747805.1 Vicinamibacterales bacterium
GGACGGCCGTCCGCGCGCTGGCGGCGGCGACGCGCGCGAGGGCCCAGTTTGTGAAAGCAGCCATGCCGGCCGCACTTGCCGTCCCCACCCGCAGAAATGTCCGTCGGCTGAGCATGACGCCTCCTGAAAGTCCGGGGATCCGAGGTCCACAGCCTACCTCCAAACGTCGAACTTTGGTGGCACAATACCGCGTGATGAAGCCCTACGCTCCCACGATCCTGCGAATCGCGGTAGGCACCGTGGTTTTCGCCCACGGCGCGCAGAAAGTGCTCGGCGTGTGGGGAGGTCCTGGATTTCACGGCACGATCTTGATGGTGCGGCACCTCGGACTTGTCTATCCGGCCGCGCTTGGCGTCCTCGTGGCCCTGACTGAATTCGTCGGCGGGATCCTGCTCATCGCGGGGGCATTCGCGCGCTGGGCGGCGCTCGCCCTCACGATCGAGATGTGCGTCGCGACGTGGAAGGTTCACTGGCCGAATGGATTTTTCGGACACGGCATCGAGTTCAACGTCGTCCTGATCGGCGCGCTGCTGTCCCTCATCATCACGGGCGCTGGTGCGCTGTCGTTCGACGAGCGGCGAAGCCGATCGCGCGAAGCCAAAGCCGCAGGCCGCGCACGGGCCCGCACGGTGTAACTGGTGAACTGGTGAATTGGTGCGTTGGTGAATTCACGAACTCAACTCACCAATTCACCAACTCGCTGATTCACCAATTGGGAGTAAGATCTCCCTCTGCGCGAGGTTCTCTATGCCTAAACGCAAGGATGAGTCCGGGTTCAGTCGCCGTTCCTTTCTCAAAACCGTTGGGGCCGGCGGCGTCGCCGCCACCGTTCTGTCGAAAGCGCCCGGCCTCGCGGCGCAGGACGGCGCCGCCGCCGCGGTCGGGCCAGGCCCGGTCCCCGTCACGCTCAACGTCAACGGCAAGACGCTGCACCTCGAGATCGAGCCGCGCGTCACGCTGCTCGATGCGCTACGCATGCGCGCCGATCTGACCGGCAACAAACGCGGCTGCGATCGCGGCGCGTGCGGCGCCTGCACGATGATCGTCGACGGCCGCACGGTGTACTCGTGCTCGACCCTGGCGATCGATGTGCAGGGCAAACAGGTTCGCACCGTCGACGGACTGGCGAGCGGCGGCCGGCTCCATCCGGTGCAGCAGGCCTTCTGCGACAAGGACGCGCTCATGTGCGGCTTCTGCACGCCCGGCTTTATCATGGCGAGCGTCGGCCTGCTCGAGACGCACCCGAACCCCACGCCGGAGCAAATCAAGAAGGGTCTTGACGGGAACATCTGCCGCTGCGGAACCTTCCCGCGCATCTTCGAAGCGGTGTCGAGCGTGAAGGGGGTGCGCCGTGGCTAGTCCCCGACAGCGTGGCCGAGGCCCGCAGCTGCCGCCGGTTGATCCGAAATACCAGTGGTCGAAGACGCCGACGGTCGTCGGGACGCGCGTCAAGCGTCTCGATGGCCCCGACAAAGTCGACGGGCGCGCGAAGTACACCTTCGACATGACGCGGCCGGGGATGCTGTACGGACGCATCATTCGGTCGCCGTATCCACACGCGCGCGTCGTGTCCGTCGATCTGTCCGGCGCCCGGCACGTACCGGGCTTCAAGACGGCGCTCATCTACCGCGATCCGGCGGACACGAAAACCAACGTTCTCATGTACCAGGGCGACGAAGTTGCGGCCGTCGCCGCGGATACGGAAGAACACGCGATCGACGCCGCGCGCGCGGTAAAGGTCGAGTACGAGTTCCTGCCGGCCGTCGTCAGCGTGGAGGCCGCACTGGCAGGCCAGGCGCCCGAGGTGTTCCCTGGCGGTAACGTCCGCCAAGGCGTGGCGCAGGAAGAGGGCGATCTCGCGGCGGGATTCCAGGCGGCGGCGTTCACGATCGAGGAAACCTACGAGACGCCCGTCATCACGCATGTCTGTCTGGAGACGCACGGCACGGTCTGCGAGTGGGACGGCGACAAACTGACCGCGTGGGTGTCCACGCAGGGCGTCAACTCGGCGAAGGACGGCTTCGCCAGAGGTCTCGAAATTCCGCAGACCAACGTCCGGGTCATTTGTCAGTACATGGGCGGCGGCTTCGGCAGCAAGCTTCAGCTCGGCGCCGAGGGACTGATCTGCGCGCGGCTCGCGAAGCAGGCGGTCGCGCCGGTGAAACTGATGCTCGACCGCAAGGAAGAGCATCTGGTGACGGGCAACCGCCCGTCGGCGGCGGCGCATATCAAGGCTGGTGTGTCGTCCGATGGGATCATCACGGCATTTGACGCTGAGTCATGGGGGACCGGCGGCGCGGGCGCCTCGTCGGGCTTCCCGCTGCCGTACATCTACCAGATCGCCAATCGGCGCCGCGCACACAAGGATGTCTTCATAAATACCGGGACGCAACGCCCGATGCGCGCGCCCGGCCATCCGCAGGGATCGTTCATCACCGAAATCATGATGGACGAGCTCGCTGACAAGGTGAAGATGGATCCGGTCGAGTTCCGGATCAAGAATCTCCCGCCCGAAGCGCCCAACGCCATGTGGCGAAGTTACCTGCGCGAGGGCGCCGACGCCTTTGGCTGGAGCAAGCTGCACCCGACTGGTGATTCCGCCGCCGGATCACTAAAGACGGGCATGGGCGTCGCGATCGGGACGTGGGGCGGCGGCGGCCGCGGTCCATCCGTGGCGCACTGCGAGATCTCGGCGGACGGCAGCGTCGTCATGCGCCTCGGGACGCAGGACATCGGAACGGGCACGCGGACGCTCGTCGCGATGGTGACCGCCGACGCGCTCGGCCTCCACCCGTCGCAGGTGACGCCGGAGATCGGCGACACGCAGTACGGCGTCAGCGGAGGTTCAGGCGGCAGTACGACGGCGGCCAGCACGAGTCCCGGCATTCGCATCGCCGCACTCAAGGCTCTGGACGCGTTGAAGGAAAAGATCGCGCCGGCGCTCGGGGTCAGCGGCGCCGACGACCTCGTCGCGGCGGACGGGAGCATACACGTGAAGGATTCGCCCTCGAAGGGCCTTTCGTGGGCCGATGCGTGCAAGCGGATCGGGCCGCAGGCGATCACCGCCGACGCCGACTGGCAGCCCGGCATGTCGTCGGTCACCACGTCGGGTGTGCAGTTTGCGGAAGTCAAGGTGGACGTCAAGACGGGCATCGTCCGGGTGACGCGCGTCCTCGCGATCCAGGACTGCGGCCTGGTGTTGAACCAGCTGACCGCCGAAAGCCAGTGCTACGGCGGCATCATCGGGTCGCTGAACTTCGCGCTGTTCGAAGATCGGATTCTCGATCGCCGGACCGGGCAGATGGTCAATCCGAACATGGAGTGGTATCTGCTCGCGGGCATGTCCGACATTCCGCCGATCGAGATCCGTCTGAAAAACCAGCCGGAGCGCGGCGTGATCGGCCTCGGCGAGCCGCCAACCGTGCCGACCGCCGGCGCCGTCGCGCTTGCCGTGCGCAACGCTATCGGCGCGACCGTGCGCAGCCTGCCGCTGACGCCGGCGAACATTCTCCAGTCGCTCGCGCAGAAAGCGTGACGCCAGCATGAAACCATTTGCCTACGTCAATCCGGCGAACGAGAAAGAAGCCGTCGCGGCGCTGTCGCACGAGTACGAGAAGGCGCTCCCGATCGGCGGCGGCCAGGACCTGCTGGCGCGGATGAAGGATTACATCACGCAGCCGGACCGCCTCGTGAACGTGAAGAACCTCGACGCGACCGTCGTGCGCGCGAGCGGCGGATTGCGCATCGGCGCTGCGATGAAGATGGTCGACGTCGTCGAACATCCCGAGATCGGCCGCATGTATCCGGCAATCGCGGCGGCGGCGATCGAAGTCGGCACGCCGCAGATCAGAAACCAGGGGACCGTCGGCGGCAACATCAATCAGCGCCCGCGGTGCTGGTACTTCCGCAACGAGGAATTCGTCTGCTACAAGAAGGGCGGGAACCGGTGTTTTTCGCCGTCTGGCGAAAACCAGTTCCACGCGATCCTTGGCGGCGGCCCCACCTATATCGTCCACCCTTCGAGCCTGGCGGTGCCGTTTGTCGCCTACGACGCGACATTCCGCCTGCTCGGACCCAGGGGCGAGCGGCTGGTGCGCGCCGCGGACTATTTCACGATGCCGACGCGCGAGAACGTCGAGCGCGAAAACGTGCTCGAGCCAGACGAGCTGCTGACGCATGTGATCCTCCCGGGGTCCGGGCCGGTGAAGAGCGGCCACTACGAGGTCCGCTACAAGGCGGCGCACGACTGGCCGATCGCGTTCGCCACGGTTGTGCTCTCGATGAGTGGATCGACAGTGCAACGCGCGCGCGTCGTCATGGGCGCCGTCGCACCGGTGCCGTGGCGATCGAAGGAAGCAGAACAGGCGCTCGCCGGCAAGCCGGTCACGCCGGAGAATGCGGCCGCGGCTGCCGAGGCGGCGCTTCAGAAAGCCGAGCCGCTCAGCCAGAACGCGTACAAGGTTCAGGTCGCGAAGACCGCCGTCGAGCGTGCCATTCTACGCGCCGCCGGCCACGCAATCGTCTAAAAGGGAGACACCGGAATGGAATCCCCGAGCTCGACCAGGATCAGTGCCGGGATTACCGTGGGCGTCCATTGCCTCAAGCTGCGCACGAAGGCGATGTACATCCAGTCCACGGTGGATCCGCTCGAAGCGACGTTGTACGATCCATATGAGGCGTCGGCGTACTGGTGCGTGCTGACGCAGACCGCGCTCGGTCCCGATCGCCAGCCCGTCCGCCCGGACGCCTGTTGTGAGGGGCGGGGGTGCTGCAAGCTGTAACCCGGAGATCCCATGATGAAAAACATCGCGCTTTCGCTCGGCGTTGCGGGCCTGATGGTCGCGACGCTCTCAGCAAGACCGGCGTCGGTCACCGGCACGTACGTCGAAGCGAGAACGGCGGAGGTCTTCGCCGGCGCCTGCATCATGAACGGCGAAGCGGTCACCACGGGCCGTGAAGCGCTGCTCGCGTGGAAAGTTGATCACGGCCAGGTGAATGGCGTCGCGCTCGACGGCCTCGCCGTCGTTGCCGCCGTCGCGTCTCCGACAAATCTGGGGATTCACGAGATCGGCGGCGACTTCACGCCGGCGCGCGCGGCCATCTACGTTGACGCGCGAGCCGACGCGGCGCAGCGCAAAGCCCTCGTTACGATGGTGAAGTCGCTCTCCGGCAACTTGATCGGGAGCATCGTGCAGGAGACCGACGCGCCGATCCAGTTCGTCGACCGCGGGCGCGAGATCGATGTCTCGGCGGCGGCGCTGCGTCTGTCTGTCGAAAAGCATCTCGTCCACGACGCCAGCTGCGGCAACAAGCAGTGGTTTGGTCCGCTGACCGCCGTCGACCACGCGGAAATGGGGATGACCGATCAGAACGAGTTCAACGGCCCAGCGCTCTGCGACAAGTGGAGCGACCCGAACAAGCGCTCGTCGTTCTTCGGGACCTTCTCGTACTGATCCGAGCGGCGTGAACTGACACGGCCACGGAGTACACCGAGTACACGGAATAGAGATCGGACCTGCATGCCGTATCGTCGATGTAGTCCGTGTATTCCGTGGCCGTGACAAGCGTAACAATCCCTGTGTCAACGCTTCTCGCAGTCTTATCGCTCGTTCTGACGCAGGCCGCCGGGCTCACGGCCGTCAACCATACCGATCTCGTTCCGACCGAAATCGCTGCCCCTGTCGCCGCGAAACTGGCGCCGGGCGGCGTGCGTGCGACCGCGAACGGGACGACGATCACGTTTTGGTGGGTGAAGGATCTGGCGGCCGCGTCGTGGGCGCAGGTGCCGGAAGGTTCGCTCGTGGGCGCCGTGAAGCTCGACGCCGACGTGCGCGACATCCGGGGCCACGTGATGAAGGCCGGCGTCTATACGCTGCGCTACGGCATCCAGCCGGCCAACGACGACCACTTCGGCATCTCGCCGTTCCGCGATTTCCTGCTCCTCTCGCCGGCCGCGGTCGACACCGATCCTGCCGCCGCCGGGCACGACGGCGTGATCGCCCTGTCGAAGCAGACGCTCGGAGGTCCACACCCGGCCGTGTGGAGCATCGATCCCCCGGCCGCGAAAGACGCGAACGCGCCGCTCTCTGTCTACACGACGCAGCTCGGCCACAAGTCGCTGATCGTCCAGGTCGGCCAGCTGAAATTCGGCATCGTGCTGATCGGACAGATAGTCACGTAATCAGCCGAGGGCCGAAGCCCCTCGGACTCCCTACACCTTTCTTGACTCGCCGGGGCCCCCTGCGCCCCGGCTGGCTCGCTTCATTCCGCGGCCGCACACGGGCCGCTCCATTCGCTCGCGGCCTTGCTCGCCGCGTCGTCGGCTCGCTCCGGTCGCGTGGCTCGCTCGCGCCGCTCGCTCGAGCCCTCCACGCCGGCGATTGTGAGATAGCGTATAGATTGATGGAAGTCGATGGGCGCGCAGCGCTGATCACGGGCGGCAGACGGATCGGCGGGGCGATCGCGCGCGCGTTTGCGGCCGCAGGCATGGACGTCGCGCTCTCCTACAACCGCTCGCGTGCCGAAGCCGAGGCCGCCGCGGCCGACATCACCGCGTCGGGGCGGCGGGCCCAGATTTTTTCAGCAAATCTCTCCAATCCCGACGATTGCCGCGCCCTGGTCGATGCCGCGTCGAACGCGCTCGGCAGGCTCGACGTGCTCGTCAACATGGCGTCGGTGTACGCCGCGGTCCCGTTCGATCGGACGGACGAGCGCGTGTGGAACTCGGTGATCGACGTCGACCTGCGCGCGGCCTTTCTCTGCGCGCGCGCGGCCGTTCCGCACATGCGGGCGGCCGGCGGCGGACGCATCGTCAACTTCGCCGACTGGGTCGCCGCGAGCGGTCGCCCTCGCTACGAAGGTTTCCTACCGTACTACGTCGCCAAAAAGGGCGTGATCGCGCTGACCGAAGCGCTCGCGCTTGAACTCGCCAAAGATCAGATTCTCGTCAACGCCATCGCGCCGGGGCCAATCGTCGCGCCGCCCGGCACGACCGACGAGGAGCGGAAGGCCGTCGAGGCGGCGACGCCGCTCGGCCGGTGGGGTGGTGAAGAGGCGATCGTCCGCGCCGTGATGTTCCTGATCGAGACGGATTTCGTGACGGGCGAGACCATTCGCGTGGACGGCGGACGGCATGTGAAATAGCGTCCTTCGTCATTGACGAACGGCCGCGAACAGCTCACTCATCGACGCGAGGGCGCCGCTCAACTCCGCACGCTCGCGCGCGAAGCAGAAACGCAGATACCCTTCGCCGTTGGCGCCGAAATCCACGCCCGGCACGCAGCCGATGCGCCCCTGCGAAATCAGGTACTCCGTCATCGCCCACGAGATCGACTCGCCGCGGCTGCCCGACGGCGGCAGCCAGTCCGGATTGATCTTGAGAAAGGCGTAAAACGCGCCTGCTGGCGGCTGACCGCTGAACGTCCCGCTCATGTGCTCGCGGATGCCGGCGTAGAACAAGTCGCGCCGCGCCTTCAGCTCGTCGCGGAACGCCGCGACGCACGTCTGCGATCCTTCGAGCGCGCCGATTCCGCCAAACTGTACGACCGACGCGATGTTGCTCGCGGTATAGAACAAGGCCTTCTTCATGCGGTCGCGCAGCGTCGCGTCGCGCGCGGCGACGTAGCCGAGGCGCAGACCGGTCATCGCGTAGCTCTTGCTGAACGTGAACAGCGAAATCGTGCGGTCATACGCGCCCGGAAGCGACGCCGGACTGACGTGTTCGCCTTCGAAGACGACGTCCTCATACGCCTCGTCGGAGAAGAGCCAGACGCCGCGCTTCGCCGCCAGTGCGACGATCGCCTCGACGTCGCTGCGGGTCAGCACGCCGCCGGTCGGATTGTGCGGCGAATTGATGTAGATGGCGCGCGTCTTCGGCGTGATGAGCGACGCGAGCTCATCGAGGTCGTAGCGCCACCCGAGCCTCTCGTGCAGCCGACATGGCACCGGCACGCCGTGAGCGGCGCGCACGTTACCGACGCACGGCGGCCACTCCGGATCGGGCACGATCACCTCGTCCCCAGGCTCGAGGAGTGCCTGGCACGCGATGAACAGCGCGTGAATTCCCCCGGTCGTCACCATGATTTCGTCGGGGCTTCCAACCGGAATGCCGTTCTGCCGCCGGAGTTTCTCGACCAGCAGCTCGAGCAGCGCCGGCACGCCGGTCGTCTGGAGGTAATGGCTGCGGTTCTCGTCGATCGCCCGATGCATCGCCGTCTTGACGGTCTCGGGGGCATCGAAGCTGACGTCTCCCTGATCGAGGCGGAACGGGTTCTTGACGGCGTACATCATGTCGCGGATGCGGATGATGCCGGAGAAGGGAACGGTGTCGAG
>JBOGIZ010000279.1:0-8742 GCA_050747805.1 Vicinamibacterales bacterium
AGGATGCGCTCGAGAAGCTGCAGTACGACCTGTTCTACATCAAGCACGTGACGATCGCGCTCGACCTCTTCATCATGTTCCTGACCCTGAAGACGGTGATTTTCAGGAAGGGCGCGCAATGAGCGAGGCGCGCAAAAGCGACGCGATCGTCAACGCCATGACGATCGACGTCGAGGACTATTTCCACGTCAGCGTGTTCGACGGGCTCGTCGGCCGGCACGAATGGGATCGGTTCGAGAGCCGCGTGACCGCGAACACAGAGCGCCTGCTCGGAATTTTCGCGGAGGCGGGCGTCCGCTCGACATTCTTCATTTTGGGCTGGGTCGCGGAGCGCCATCCGCGGCTCGTGCAGCGGATCGCCGCGGGCGGCCACGAGATTGCGTCGCACGGCTACGAGCACCGGCTCATTTACGATCAGACGCCGGAGGCGTTCAGGCAGGACGTCCGCAAGGCCAAGCAGATTCTCGAGGACGCCGGAGGCCAGCAGGTGCGCGGCTATAGGGCGCCGAGCTATTCGGTGACGCCGAAATCCCTGTGGGCGCTCGACGTGCTGCTGCAGGAAGGCTACCGCTACGACTCGAGCATCTTCCCGATCCGGCACGATCGCTACGGCATTCCGCTCTCCGCGCGTGCGCCGTATCCGATCGAGCGGCCGTCGGGCACGCTGATCGAGGTGCCCGGCTCGGCGACGAGGGTCGGACCGATGAACCTACCGGTCGCGGGCGGCGGCTATTTCCGAATCCTGCCGTACTGGTGGACGCGGTGGGGCATCGCGCGCGTGAATCGCCGCGAGGGCCGGCCCGCGATTTTCTACCTGCACCCGTGGGAGATCGATCCGGACCAGCCTCGGCTCAAAGCCGGCCGCCTCGGACGCTTCCGCCACTATCGGCATCTGGATCAGACCGAATCGCGCCTGCGCCAGCTGCTGAAGGATTTTCGTTTCGACACGGTCGAGACGCTCGTCGCGAAGGCGAGGACGGCCGGTCCGTCGGACGCCGCGGTGGCGCTGCCGCTGCCGTACCTCTGGTGAGCGATGCTCTACACCGCTGACGCAATCGCATCGGATACGGTTGTCGAGATGACGCGCGATCTGTCCGCGCGCGATTGGGACGCCTTCGTGGACGCGCATCCCGACGCCACGGGGGCCCACGTCCACGGCTGGCGCGGCATTTTCGAAGACGTGCTCGGCCATCGCTGCGAATACCTCGCCTCGCGCCGCGGCGGGGCCGTGACTGGCGTGCTGCCGCTCGTAAAGTTCCGATCGCGCCTGTTCGGCCGGTTCGTCGTCTCGCTGCCATTTCTCAACAACGGCGGACTGTTGACGACCGACGACGACAGCGCGCGCGCGCTCATCGAAGCGGCGCGCGGGATCGGCAACGCCTTTGGCGCCGCGCACATCGAGCTGCGGCACCGCGACCGCCAGATGCCGGATCTGCCCTCGCGCGATCACAAAGTCGGCATGCTGCTGCCGCTGACCGGAAACGGCGAGGCGATGTGGAACGCGCTCGATCGCAAGGTTCGAAACCAGGTGCGCAAGGCGCAGAAGAGCGAGCTCGAGGCGATCTCGGGCGGCGAGGCACTGCTGGACGAGTTCTATGCCGTGTTCGCGCGCAACATGCGCGACCTGGGAACGCCCGTGTTATCGAAGCGATTCTTTGGCGAAGTCCTGCGGCGGTTCCCGCAACGCGCGTGTGTGTTCGTGGTCCGGCACAAGGGACAGCCCGTCGCGGCGTCGCTGCCGATCGTGCACCGCGGCACGTTCGAGGTGCCGTGGGCGTCGTCGCTCAAGCAATTCCGGCAGCTCTGTCCGAACATGCTGCTCTACTGGACCATGATTGAAGCGGCCGCGGCGCGCGGCTGCACGGTTTTCGATTTCGGCCGCTCCACGCCCGACGCGGGCACGTATCACTTCAAGCTGCAGTGGGGCGCGGTGCCGCGGCCGCTTCACTGGGAGTACGCGCTGCTTTCGGGCCGGTCGATCCCCGACCAGGGACCCAGCAATCCGCGCTTCAAGGCGGCGATCGCCGCGTGGACGAAGCTGCCGCTCTGGATGACGGTGGCGTTCGGGCCGTCGATCGTCAGGAACATTCCGGGATGAGCGCCGACCACCTTGCGCCGAGTCAGTTCGTTCCGGCTCGAATTCCGTCCGGGATGCGGCACACACTGTTCGTGGTCGTCGACACGGAAGAGGAGTTCGATTGGAGCGCACCTTTCTCCCGCGACAACACAAGCGTCCGCGCGGCACAGCACATCGGACGCCTTCAGGGCGTGCTGTCGCGGTACGGCATTCGACCTACGTACGTCGTGGATTATCCGATCGCGAGCCAGCCTGAAGGGTGGGGGTCGTTGAAGGAAATTGCTGACAGCGGCGAGGCAGCGATCGGTGCGCATCTCCACCCCTGGGTGAATCCGCCGTACGTGGAAGAGCCCTGCAGCCGAAACAGCTACGGCTTCCGTCTCGGCGCCGCGCTCGAACGCGAGAAGATCAGCCGCCTCAAGCTGCAGATCGAGCAATCCTTTGGCACCGCGCCGATCGTCTACAAAGCCGGTCGGTACGGCTTCGGGCCGACGACGGCCGAAGCGCTCGAAGCGCTCGATTTCGCGATCGACGTCAGCGTCAATCCGCGCATGGACTTCACGTCCGACGGCGGGCCGACGTTCGAAGCCTTCGATGCGCGTCCCCGGTTCTTCGGCCATCAGCGCTCGCTGCTCGAGATTCCGTGTTCCACGGATTATGTCGGCATCTGTGGACCCGCCGCCGCCGGCGTCCATCGCGCGATCTCGCGCGACGCCTTCCGGCCGCTCCGGCTCGTCGGCATCATGGCGAAACTGGGCGTCGTCAACAAGATCATGCTCTCGCCGGAAGGGTCGCGCCTCGAAGAAATGATCGCGCTGACCCGAACCCTGATGCACCGCGGCGTACGGACGTTCACGTTGACGCTGCACAGCCCGTCGGTCGAACCTGGCTGCACGCCGTACGTGCGGACGCGCGGCGACCTCGAAGCGTTTCTCGATCGAATCACCGCATTCTGCGATTTCTTTTTCGACGAACTCGGCGGCGTGCCAGGCACGCCCGACACATTCCTGCGGTCGCTCGCACCTGCGGCGGCCGCCGTTCAAGGTGCCCTGTCATGAAAGTGCTTGGTATTTCCCCGCTCGACAAGGATTCCACGGTCACGCTCGTCGACAACGGCAAGGTCGTGTACGCCGCCGCGGAAGAGCGCTTCACGCGCGTGAAGCTTCAAAGCGGCTTCCCCTGGCGCGCGCTCGCCGACGCGTTCGACGCAACTGGCACGAAGCCTGACGAGATCGGCGAAGTCATGTATCCGTTTCTCAGCTGGGAAGAAGAGACGCGGCTCTTCGAGCGCAACCTCGAGACCGAGCGCGAATTCCTCGAGGCCGCGCCGTCGGGCGAGACCGCCGATCGGATCAAGCAGGCGCGCGCGCGCGTGCCCGATCGAACGGGCGAAATTCCTGGGCTGCGCGATCCGAATGAGCGGATGGACAAGAGCATCGCCAAGACGCTCGCGTACAAGTTTCTGGCAAACGAGAGCATCGTCTCGCGCAACGTCGCCAAGCGCGAGTCGACCCGGTGGGGGCGCGACGCCTCGATGTTTCACAAGAAATGGCACGAGGAGCTGGATTCGGCGCTCGACGAGTTCGGCCTGAATTCGCGCGTGCGGCGCGTCGAGCATCACTCGAGCCACGCGGCCAACGCGTACTACACGAGCGGCTTCGACGAGGCGCTCATCGTCACGCTCGACGGATACGGGTCGGGCCTCGCGGGCAGCGTCAGCGTCGGCCGCGCCGGCAGGATCGAGCGCATGCACAATCTGCAGTTCCCGCATTCGCTCGGGACGTTCTACGAGTCGGTGACCTCCGCGCTCGGGTTCAAGCCGAGCCGCCACGAAGGCAAGATCGTTGGTCTTGCCGCCTACGGCGATCCGCAGGTGCTGAGCGACGTGCTGCTCGCGCGATTCGACCAGCGCGAAGGCGACTTCCGCATTCTCGAGATCAACAACATCTTCTTCGGCCGGATGCTGGCGACCGAATTCCCGAAAATCGACGTCGCCGCGGGTTACCAGCACGTGCTCGAGGTGGTCGCATGTGCGTACGTCGGGCACTACATCAGGAAAACGGGCCTGAAGAACCTCGTGCTGTCCGGCGGCGTCGTGGCGAACGTGAAGTTGAACCAGCGGCTGAAGGCGATTCCCGGCGTCGAAAAGATCTTCATTCATCCCAACATGGGCGATGGAGGCTGCGGAACGGGTGCGGCCATGATTGCGGCAAGCGAGAACGGCTCGCGCGCCGCCCTGCGCAACCCTATTCAGGACGTGTACTGGGGACCGTCCTTCGAGGCCGACGCGATCGCGCAGGCGCTTCACCGGGCGCAGTTGCCGGCGACCGAGTACACGCCGATCGAGCCGAAAGTCGCGTCGCTCATCGCTGCGGGGAAGGTCGTCGCCCGGTTCGACGGGCGGATGGAGTACGGGCCCCGCGCGCTCGGCAACCGCTCGATTCTCTATCACGCGAAGGAACCCGCGGTGAACCAGTGGCTCAACCAGCGTCTGGGCCGTACCGAGTTCATGCCATTCGCGCCGGCGACGCTGTACGAGAAGCGCCACGAGTGCTACCAGAACGTGGACGGCGGCGAGTACGCCGCGACGTTCATGACGATCACCTTCGACTGCACCGACCGGATGAAGAAGGAATCGCCGGCCGCCGTGCACGTGGACGGCACCGCGCGTCCGCAGCTCGTCTCGGAGGATTCGAATCCGAGCTTCTACAAGATCATCAGCGAATATCACCGGCTGACCGGCATCCCCTCGGTGATCAACACCAGCTTCAACATGCACGAGGAGCCCATCGTCTGTTCACCCGACGATGCCATTCGCGCGTTCCTGCAGGGGAACCTCGACTACCTGGCCATCGGCAACTTCCTCGTCGCGCATCCCGCGCTGCGCGCGTAGGCGGCTGATGAACGTACTCGGCATCAGCGGGAGCGAGCGCGACGCGGCGGCCGCGGTTGCGCGCGGCGGCCGCATCGTGGCGGCCGCGAGCGAGGAGATCTTCGCGCGCGTTACCGGAATCGGCTACTCGGCCACGGGGGGCTACCCGCTGCGCGCCATCCAGGCGTGTCTCGACCGCGCGAACGTTTCTCTCGACGCCATCGATCGAGTCGTCGTCGTCGATGACGCGCGGGCGGATGGCACTGCCGGACCTGCGAGTGACGCCGATGAGGTGGCATGGGGACCGGACCTTGAGTCGATCGCCTGTACCCTGCGCTCGCGCGCGTCGGAACGCATCATGCCCGTAGATGCCGACGCCCAGCAGCTCCGTGCCGCGACCGGCGACGATCTCGTCGTGTTCGTAGCGGGGGGCGACAGCGACGGGATTCTGTCCATCGAGCATCGCGGAGGTAGATCGGCGCCCGCGCGACGTATTGCCGGGAGCGCAGAACTGTTCTGTGCGATGAAGCGCGTCGCCGTGGCGCTTCACGGCCGTCCCGTTCACCGGCCGCTCGCCGCGATTGAGCGGATCGCCGCAAGCGGTTACGGCGACGCCGACGCCGCGACGGCCACGGCCTTCCACCTCGCGTCAGGCGGAGGCATCGTCGTTGACGAAAACCGCCTTGCCGAAGTGCTCGCGTTGGTCCGCGCCGACGATGGAGACCGGAGTGGCGCGTACCGGCTGGAGCGGGTTCGCCAGTCCGTCGCCGCCGGCTTCTGCGATCGCCTCGAGTCGGTGTTGACCGAGCTGGTCGCCCACGATCTCGCGCGCACCGGCCTTGCGCGTGCGGGCCTGGCGGGGAATTTGTTCCAGAGCAGCCGTCTGACCGGAGCGGTCGCACGGGCGTTCGACGATCGCATCGTGGTCGCTCCAGTGCCCGAACCAGCTGGACGTGCGATCGGCGCCGCGATCGCGGGCAACGGCGCGGCCGTCGAACGGCTCGGAACGCTCGCGCTTGGCCCGGAGTTCGACGAGGAGCAGATCAAAATCGTGCTCGACAACTGCCGCCTGGAGTATCTGTACGAACCTGACTGGGTGTCGCTGCTGGCCCGCGTGTCGCGCATCCTTACACAGGGACTCGTTGTGGCATGGTTCCAGGGACCGGCCGCGTTCGGGACCCGGCCCGTAGGGACACGCAGCATCTTGTGCGATCCGTCCAACAAGTACGCGCGCGACAACATCAATAAATTTCTGCGTCACGGCGCGTCGGAAGAACCGCTGGGCGTGTCGATGACGCTCGCGGCGGCTGGCGAGTGCTGCGAAGCGCCGCTGCCGTCGCAGGCGTTGGCGAACGTAGACCGAGTCGTCAAGCCCGAGTGGCGCGATCGATTGCGCGCCACCGTCGATCACCGAGGTCATGCGCCCGTGCAGACGATCACTTCTGAGCTGGCGCCGCGGCTCGCGGATCTTCTTGAGCTTCATCGCGGCCTCACGAGTGTGCCAGGCCTCGTCAACGTGCCGCTCAGCGCACATGGCGAACCGACGGCGGCCGGCCCACGCGACGCTGTGCGGCTCATGTTTTCATCTGCCGTCGACGCGCTCGTGATCGGCAGGTTTCTTCTAATGAAAGACCACTGGCTGCTCAGAAGCGCAGCGCGGACGTAACTGAAGTTGAGTGCATCAGGCTTGTAAGGACGACCGAAGTGGCCGACGCAATCCGCCCGAAAGCCCGTATCAATGAGTTGGACCTGCTGAGGCTGTCGGCCGCTCTGGCTGTGGTGATGTATCACTATTCATTCCGCGGCGCTGCCGCGGACGGCCTTTCGGTCATGTCGTATGGACTGCTGGCTCCGTACGCGAAGTATGGCTACCTCGGCGTCCAGCTGTTTTTCATGATCAGCGGTTTCGTGATCCTGATGACCGCCGCGAGCGGCAGCCTCAGGCGTTTCGTGGTGTCCCGGATCGTCCGGCTGTATCCGGCCTTCTGGGCCTGTTGCACGATCACGTTTGCGGCGAGTGTGCTTTTCGGTGCCGCGGTGTTACGCGTCAGCGCGGCCCAATATGCCGTCAACATGAGCATGTTGAGCGGCTTTGTCGGAGTACCAAGCGTTGATGGCGTGTACTGGTCGTTGTTCGTCGAGATGAGATTCTACGCTTTGGTCGCGATCGTCTTGCTCTTCGGCCGTATTCATCGAGCCGAGCTGCTGATCGCGTTCTGGCTGTCGGTGTCGATCGTCTCGCACCTTGTGCACATTCCTGGCCTGCACTTTCTGTTCATTACGGACTACTCGCCGTACTTCATCGCTGGCGCGATGTATTACATCGTCTGGACGCGTGGAATGACGGCATTCAGAGCGGCCGTTCTGACGACCGCATGGCTTCTTGGCATCTGGCAGGAGCGTGAAATGCTGCCTGCGATGTACGCTCACTATCATACGCATCTGAGCCCGTACGCCGTCGCTGCGATCGTCACAGTCTTCTTCGCAGTGATGGGACTGGTGTCAACGGGCCGGACGGGGATCGTTGGCCGCAGGAAATGGGTGCTCGCGGGCGGTCTGACCTATCCCCTGTATCTGCTCCATCAGATCGTCGGCTACATGATCTTCAACAGCCTTTATCGGTTCACCAATACGCATCTTCTGTTCTGGGGAACGATTGCCGTCATGCTTGCGTGTGCGTTCTGTATTCATGTCGGTATCGAGAAACGGTTCTCTCCGGCGCTGAAGAAGACCATTGAACGGGCGTTCGATCACCTGGACCGGCGGTTTGCGCGGGTGCCTTTGCAACTAACAGAGCCAGCCGTGCGCAGCAGCGAGCTTGGCAATTAGGCTGATTCGATCGGAGGGCTGCCGCCGCGACGCTGCCGAATGACCCTCGCTGGCACGCCCGCTGCGACTACGAAATCCGGAAGCGGTTTTATAACCACCGACCCTGCCCCGATGACGCAGTGCCGGCCGACGTCGGCGAGAATGATCGCTCCGCTTCCCACCCACGTGCCTTCGCCGATCCGTACCAGTTCGGCCCGGCCGGCCTGTTCCCGGATCGGTACGAGCACATCCTCAGTGCCGTGGATGTGAGCCCCGCTGGGAACCTGGACTCCGTCGCCAAGCAGCACATCTCGCTCGAGGTGCACGAGCCCAAGGTGGCACCGCGCCCCCACGTACACGAATGCGTCTATCCGGGCCGCGGTAGAAGAGAAGATCGTGCCGTAGCAGACGGTTGCGGTCGGATCGCAGCGCAAGATGGTGCGCGACAGAAATGCGCGGCGGAGGTATTCGCCATGGAGGCCGCCGATTCGCGCCAGCGACTGTGTCGCGCCTTGAAGTGCCCGGTTGGGGCCAAGGATCGCTGAAGCGAGCCGAAACATGCCGACGCGCGGCAGCACCCATGCACCGGTGATCAGGCGGCCGACAGATTTCAGGAGTTGGCGCATGGCGCTGGTGACGGGAACGCGACGATCAATTCATCATAGATGGCTTCGAGCCGCCGCATCCGGGCTTCGAACGATAGCTCCGTTTCGACACGCGCCCGTGCGGCCGCCGCCAGGACTGCCGCTCCGGCTCGATCGCGCAGTGCGTCGATGATAGCCGTCGACAGGGCGTCTCTGTCGCGCCGCGGCACGATCGACGCTTCGCGGCCCGGGCGCGCGAGTTCGGCTGTCCCGCCCACCCCGTTCGCGACAATCGGCGTTCCCATGGCCATTGCTTCGAGGATTGCGTTCGGCGTTCCCTCGTTATCAGACGACTGCACGACGACGTCGAGTCCCTGGTGGAAGAGCCGGATGTCGTCCAC
>JBOGIZ010000280.1:0-2467 GCA_050747805.1 Vicinamibacterales bacterium
CGGCTGGACGGCGCCACCGGCGATCTCCGCGTTCGCTCCGTCGTCGAGCCCGACCGTGACGGGCACCTTCACGGGGTCGCCATTGCGCAGCACCCATACGGCCGCCTGCTGCTTCGCGCCGTGCCCCGACGTCCCGATCGGCTTCGCGGCGGCTTCCCCACGGCCGTTCTCGCCGCCGCCGGTGACGCCGCCTGGCGTGAAGCGGAGCGCCTGCTCGGGCACGCGAAGCACGTTGCTGCGCTCGTCCGTGATGAGGTGCACCGTCGCCGTCATTCCGGGCTTCAGCAGCGCCTGTGGATTGTCCGTGCCCACGACAACGTCGTAGGTCACGACGTTCTGAACGGTTTGCGGCGCCTGCCGTACCTGGCTCACCGTTCCGTCGAACGTGCGGTTCGGAAACGCCTCAACGGAAAACGTCGCGCGCTGGCCGTTGCTCACGCCGCCGATGTCGCTCTCGCTCACGTTCGTGTCGACCTGCATCTTCGTCAGGTCGGCCGCGATGAGAAACAGCGTCGGCGTCTGGAAGCTGGCGGCGACCGTCTGACCGGTGGTGATATCCCGGGACACGACGGTGCCATCGACCGGCGAGACGATTGTGGTGTAGCCGAGATTGACCTGCGCGGATTCGAGGGCGGCCGCGCGCTGCGCGATGTCAGTCTGATCCACCTGCACCTGGGCCGCCGCCTGGGCTGCGGCAGCCTTGGCCTGATCCAATGTGTCCTGCGGCACGAGGCCTTTCGAGGCGAGGTCCTGGTTGCGCTGGTACTCGACCTGCGCAAGCTGAGCGGCGCTTTGATCCTTGCTCAGTTGTGCCTTCGAGGCGGCAAGATTCGCCTGGTCCTGATCGACCGTGGACTGATACGGACGCGGATCGATGCGGGCGCACACCTGCCCCTTCTTCACGTGCGTGTTGTAATCGCACGTGACCGAGTCGATGACGCCCGACACGTACGAACCAACCTCAACCGTCGTGACGGGATTGACCGTCCCGCTTGCGGTGACCGCGCGCGCCACATCGCCGCGAGACACCGGGGCAGTAATGTAGTGCGTGGGCTGTGCACCATGGGTGACGGTCCACCCGACTCCGCAGCCGATGAGGACCACGGCGATCGCGAGGGAAAGCCACGGAACGCGCCCGCGTTTCTTCCGGGGAGTCACCGCAGGTGTAGGAGCAGGAGCAGGGGGAAACAGTTGAGTGTCTGCCATAATTTGCCGCGCCAGAGCGGTCCTTGACGATAGAGGTGCAAAATCTCCACCGCTCTTGCGGCGCACAATGGCTCAGTCGGCCGCGCAGTTGGGCTGGAATTGGACGCGAGAGGAACGCTAGAGTAATCAGCGAGGAGCGCTAGTCCCCTGGAAGCGTGATGAATCACCTAACTCCCGGGCGGGGCATCCCGGCTCGCTGCGTTGCTTCTCCCTCACATATGGCCGATATGCTCGGTCGGCGCGCCTTGCGAGCCGGGCGCCGCGCTCCGGGACTTAGGCAACTCATCACGTTTCCAGGGGACTAGGCCGATGCGCTGAGGCGATCGACGATGTCGCGCCAGGTGCGCGCCGCTGCGGTCTCATTCTCCGCGAGCGACGCGCCGCACACGCTGCGGTGGACGGTAGGCAACGCGTCGGTCCATACCGATTCCGCCTCGAGATGCAGTCCGATGCCGGCGATCTCGACGTCGAAGCGGCCGGCGGGCGCCGGACCTTCGCGCATTTCGAGCCGCAATCCTCCATAACTCACGTCGACGACGGCCGCCGGACGCCCGGCGGCGGTCACGCGGAATCCGCCGGCGACGCGCTTGCGCGGCCAGCGGCGGACGCGTCGCACGTGGACGAGCGTCGACGCGACGAGCTTCAGGAATTCCTGCGGTCGGATCGGCTTCTTGACGAGCGGCGCGTTGTAGCGGTGCGCCTCGAGATCGATCAATGGATCGTCGTAGCCGGTCATGATCATGACGGCCATCTCCGGATGATCCGCGCGCGCCTGCATGATCAGATTCAATCCGTTGAACGATCGCAGACGCACATCAGAGATGAGGAGATCGAATGGACTGACTGAGAGCAGCTGCTTCGCGGCTTCGTACGTCGGCGCACCGGTGACCTGGTGGCCGGCCTCGTACAGCAGTTCCACCACACCTGATAGTGCGCGCTCGTCGTCGTCGAGCACCAGGATGCGATACGGCAATGTCATGGCGGAACCAGGGGATCGGATACGCTGCCAGCGGCAAGGACAGTGCCACGCATGTACGGCCGAAATACGCGCATCTTCGCGCACGCGTGCGCAGAGGCGCGGCGCTTTCGTCATGGAGATCACAAATTACGAGGGGCGACAGAGGCTCGGGAGCAGAGCGTGAGCGAGCGCAGCGAAGCGAGCCACGCGATCGGAGCGAGCGCCCCAGCGCGAGCGAGAGCGCGTGTAGGGGAGTCCGAGGGGCGACGCCCCTCGGATATTAATGAATGGTCGGTCCGGGAC
>JBOGIZ010000281.1:0-4101 GCA_050747805.1 Vicinamibacterales bacterium
GCCGTCGCTCGTGCCGTGCCCGCGCGGCAAGACGGCGATCAACGTACCGCTCGCGGCGACGTACACGAACGCGCCGAAGATGCACCTCGAATTCGCCGCCGCGGCGGTCATGGTCGGTTCGTATCGCGGACATCCGCGACTCAAGGTCGATGCCGGCAAATACGCGTCCGATCCGGCGACGCACGCGGCAACGCTCGCCGCGATTGCGATTCACCTCTGGCCGTTCGACGTCTCGAGTGCGGAGATGACGAAAGCCGAGCGATGGGCGCTGATCGCCGGCGCCGTCCTCACGCCGGCCGCGGGCGCGGCGGCGGGTCTCTCGATCGGGATCGCCCGCGGCTTCGCACTCACCGCCGGAGAACTGATCGTGTGGGTGCCGTCAGGCGCCGGCGGCGCGCTCCCCGGCACGCCCGCGCCCGCAGGAACGAGTCAGCTGCCGCACAAATACGCCTACGCGCCGTTTGTCGGGGGCAGTTACCGATTCAGCGGCAGATAACGGGACGCGCGGGCCGCGGTTCGTGAACCGTGGTTCGTGAACCGTGGGCCGTGGGCCGTGGGCCGTGGTTGGCGCTCCCGGTCCCTCGTCCCTGCTCCCCGCTATCGCACGCCCTCGAACAAGCGCTCCCGTGAAATGAGCGGGCCCGTCGTCGCGTCCGCGTGAACGCGCGCCGCCTGGATACGCGCCGACGCGTCGGGCTCGTGGAGTAAGACGCTCACCTGTGCACGTTTGAAGAGCGCCATCGGATTGCGCGGATCCGCCGCGAGCGCGCGATCGAGCGCGCCGCGCGCATCTTCGAACCGATGCACGGCGAGGTACAGCACGCCCAGTTCGAGATCGTGTGTGAACCCACCGGGCTGCAGCGTGCGCGCGCGCTCGAAATCCGCAATCGCCGCTGCGGTGTCACCGCTGTCCATCGCCTGTTCGCCCTGATTGACCTTCACCGTCGCGAGCGCCTCGACCGCGGTGGCGCGATCCGGTGCCGCCGCGACGACCTGCTCGAGGAGTGGTGCGGCGCGATCCCAGTCCTTGGTGCGGACGTAATGGAGACCAAGATACGTCTTGACGTCGTCTGAGTCGGGTGCCATCGCGGCCGCGCGCTGGAACATTGCCATCGCGCGATCGTTCTGTCCGAGCGCCGAGTACGCGCTCGCGAGACTGAGCGTCGCGGCGACATTGTTCGGATCGGCGGCGAGAACACGATCGAATAAGGGAATGGCCTCGCGATACTGATGATCGCCAAAGGCGGCTTCGGCGTGCTCGATCACGGCAAGGAGCGCCGTCATGTCGGCGGGCCGCGGCGCGTCCTTCCGCACGAGGGGCGCGGCGCCGGCACTGACGTACCCCAGGCTCGCGAGTCTTCGGGCGGCGTCCGGATCGAGCGTGTTCGCCCGGTGTTCGGCCGCGGGCGACGGCACCGGATAGTCTTCGAGCGCCTTTCGCATGCCTGCCGGCAGCGCGGCGCCCGATCCCAGATCGTGCGCTTCGTGCGGATCGCTCGACAGGTCGTACGTTTCGACGCGCCCCGACAGAATCGCCTTGTAGGGCCCGTCCACCGCCATGATCTGCGGCTGCCAGCCGTATTCGAGAAACGGCTTCATCGCCTCGCCGAGCACGACTTCGCGATCCGGCCCCAGAAGACTGTGGTCCGCGCTCACCCCTGCCCAATCGAGAATCGTGTAAAACACGCGGCGCGTGCTGACGGGATCGTCGCTCAGGCCCGGCGCCACACCTGGACCGACCAGCGTCAGCGGGACATGCATCGTCGCCTGATAGAGCAGATCCCCGTGCTGCTGCTCCCCGTGCTCGCCCAATCCTTCCCCGTGATCGGCGACGACGACGATCGCGGACGCAGAACCTGATACGCGATCGAACGCCTGCACAAGGCGCCCGAGCTGCTCGTCCATGGCCGCGATCTCGCCAAGATATGGATTCGCTTTGTACGTCGTGCGATACGGCTCCGGCGGATCGTACGGGAAGTGCGCGTCGTAATAATGAACCCAGATGAAGCGCGGCTGCGATGCGGGCTTCTGCAGATCGGCGAGCGCGGCGTCGGTGGTAGCGCGCGACGAGCGCTCGTTCTTCCCGGCCGGCAGCGCGTCGTCGTACACGTCGAATCCGCGCGCGAGCCCGAAACGGCGCGCGAGTATGAACGACGAGACAAACGCCGACGTCCGGTAGCCCGCGTCGTGCAGCCGCTGGGCGAGCAGCGGCAGCGACGCCGGCACGTAGCGTGAATTTTCGTGGACGCCGTCGCCGGCCGGATAGAGACCGCTCATGATCGACGTGTGCGAGGGCAGCGTCTCGGGCACGGCCGCATAGGCCTGCCGATATCTCCGGCCGCGCGCGGCGATCGCGTCAAAGGCCGGGGTCTCGACGCCCGAGGCTTCCGGACCGATCGCGTCGTAGCGCGTCGTGTCGAGCGTCACGAGCAGGATTGACGGACGCGGACCGCTCGGTACGGCGCGATTCGCGCCGCGACCGCAGTTCGTGAGGGCCGCAGCGGTCAGAAGAACGGCCGCGCTTCGTCCAGAGAGAAACCTGTTCACGACGGATCTATTTCACCACGAACGCCGCGCGCGGCAAACGGCGCCCTGTCGGGTAACGCGCCTTCGGCGCTGGCGGAGCGTTTTGCGGAGGAATCCCTCGGACCGCGCCGCGTGTGCGTGAGACGGAAAAACGCCCTGAAGCGGCCAGAGATCCGCACGGGGTGTACCACGCGAGGACTCCGTGGCCCCCGTGCTTCCGCCGACGAGTCCGCGGCAGGGCATTTTTCCGGCGCGCGGAGCGGGATTCCGGAGCAAAACGCTCCGACGGCGCCGCAAGCGCGAACCGATGCGCGGAACGAGGCTCGACCGAGGACCTGGTGGAATGTGATTGGATCGTCTCATGGGACATCTCGTCATTCCGGCCGCTGGCGCGCTGGACTTTCTGGCGCTTGGGGCGTTGGTACACCGCGTCGATCCCGGCGTGGTGCCGTTCGGCCGCGCGTCGACGTACGACGTCTACGTGAGCGGCGGCGAGTTCAACTGCGCCGCGAATCTGTCGCGCTGCTTCGGCGCGCGGACCGCGATCGCGTCCGCCATCGTGAACTATCCGATCGGCGAGCTGATCGAATCGCGCGTGCGCGAGATGGGTGTGAAGCCGATCTACAAGCGTTTCGAGCACGACGGCGTCCGCGGACCGAATATGGCGCTCGTCTACAGCGATCGGGGCTTCGGCGTCCGGCCGCCGATCGTTTTCTACAACCGCGCGAACGAAGCCGCGGCCCACCTGGCCCCAGGCGACTTCGACTGGGCCGCGCTCTTCGGCGCCGGCGTCCGCTGGTTCCATAGCGGCGGCATCTTCGCGTCACTCTCCGACACGACCGCCGCGCTCATCATCGAAGCGATGCAGGCGGCGCACGCGCACGGCGCCGTCGTGTCCTTCGATCCGAACTATCGCGAGAAGCTGTGGAGCGCCGCGGGCGGAGCCGCGCACGCGTCCGCCGTATTCGAGCGCATCCTCGAGCACGTGGACGTCCTCGTTGGCGGAGTCGGTCTGGCGGAGCCGGATCCCAACACTGCGGCCGGTCCACTCGGTCCTGACACCTTCGCAGCCATCGTGGAACAAACCGTTCGCCGCTTCCCGTCGCTAAAAATGGTGGCGACCACGCTACGTCGCGTGCACTCGGCCAACCGCCACGAGTGGAGCGCCGTCGCGTGGAGCGACGGCCATGTTTACGCCGCGCCGACGATGGACCTCGACGTGTACGACCGCGTCGGCAGCGGCGACGGGTTTGCGTGCGGATTCATCTACGGTCTTCTCACCGGCGAGTCGCCGGACGAGGCGCTGAAACTCGGCTGGGCGCACGGCGCGCTGGTCGCCACGTATCCAGGCGACACGACGATGGCCTCGCTCGAAGAGGTGCGCGCCCTCGCGCACGGCGCGTCCGCGGAGATACGGAGATAAACCTCTGACTCCCAACATGTCTGGTGAGCGCGCCGTGGGCGGAGCGTTTCGCTCCGAAATCCCGCTTCGCGCGCCGGCAGAATGCTCCGCCGGCGGCTTGTCGGCGGAAGCGCGGGGCCCCGGAACTTGACGCGTGGTACACCCCGCGCGGA
>JBOGIZ010000282.1:0-6859 GCA_050747805.1 Vicinamibacterales bacterium
CCCCCGCACTGCGCCCCCCGCACTCCGCCCCCGCACTCCGCACTCCGCGCTCCGCTATTCATCCTGCAACAACGTCACGAACTCCCCCAGCACCATCGCGGTCGCGCCCCACACCTGGTGCCCCATCAGATCGAAATAGGGATACTCGACGGCGACACCTTCGCGAAGGCGCGTGCCGCGCCGGATGCGCGACGCGTCACGCAGATGGTCGAGCGTGACCTCGATCACTTCCTCGACCTCGTGCGCGGCGGGCACGAATGCCGGCGCCCGATCCGCGATCGCGACAATAGGATGAAGCGTGAAGCCGCTGACGAGGACGTGGACCGGCGTCAGTTCGCCGACGAGCCGGAGGCCGGTGGTCTCGATGCCGAGTTCTTCATGCGTCTCGCGCAGCGCGGCGTCCGCCGCCGTTTCGCCCGGATCGATCGCGCCGCCTGGAAGGCTGATCTGGCCGGCGTGGCGCCGCAATCCGCTGGCGCGTACGGTCAGCGGGATCACGATCTCGCGGGGCTTCGGATACAGGAGCAGCAGTCCCGCCGCCATGCGTGCGTCGGCGGGAAGGTATCCGGCCTTCCAGCCGGGCCGCTGCGGCACGGGCGCGAACCGCTGGTGCGCGTCCGCACCCGGCAGCGTGCCCGCCAGCCGGCGTCTGAGCGCCGCTTCCAACTCGCCGATGTCCCACATGACCTATTTGGCGCGCTTTCTTGCGGCCGCCGCCGTTTTGTCCGCGAGCAGCCCGACGGTGAGTCCGTACGCGTTGACGCAGTTGTACTGGAGCAGCGCGTGATAGTTCGGGTACACGAGAAAGTACCGATGAATGCCGGAGACCAGCGAGGCCTGAAGATCCGACGAGGGAAGGGACCCGCGCGTCAGCGGCTTCACGCCAAGCTTCCGCCAGCGCTTGAGCGGCAGGGGGATGGTCATCTTCCGCTCGGCGAGACATCCAGCACTTTGCAGCGGGGCCTCGGTCGCCAGACGGTCGGGCAGCGTCCGCGGCACGCGCACTTCGCGTCCCCACATCTGGCCGCGCGTCCAGCCGTGCGCGGCGAGGTAGTTCGCGATCGACGCGAACACGTCGGGCAGTGAATTCCAAATATCGCGCTTCCCATCGCCATCGAAATCCTGCGCGTAGACGAGAAACGATGACGGCATGAACTGCGGCTGTCCGAGCGCGCCGGCCCACGATCCCTGCATCTGGTCTGGCGCGATGTCCCCTTTGTCCAGAATCTTGAGGGCGTCGAACAGCTCCTCGCGAAACATCGTCGATCGCCGCGGATCGTAGGCGAGCGTCGCGAGCGTCGCGATCGTGGGCCGCGCGCCGCTGAACTTGCCGAAATTCGATTCCACGCCCCAGACCGCGACGATGACCGCCGGCGGTACGCCGTATTTCTTCTGGACGGCCTCGAGCACCGCGCGATGCTCGCGCGCCATGGCCTGCGAGGTCTCGAGGACCTTCTTCGTCAGATGCGTCTGCAGGTACTCGTCGAGCGACATGACGAGCTCCGCCTGCGTGCGATCCCGCTGCACGACGATCGGCAGCGGCTCGACGCCGATGAGCGCCGTGTCGATCGTCGCCTGGCTGATGCCGCGCTGGACCGCTTCCGCGCGGACGCCGGCGAGCCACTCGTCGAAGGATTGCGCCGGAAGCTGCGGAACTGGGGGTATCTGCTGCGCCAACAGGAAAAGCCCGAGCGCCGCGACAGCCAAACGCATGCTTACTATTATGCTTGGCATGTGGAGAAACACGGAGGACACGGAATGAGCGAGCGAGCGGCAGCGAGCGAGTCACGCGCACGGACCGAGCCGGCGCAGCGGCGAGAGATGAGCGAGTTTCCCGCAATTGCGGCGGGCGCCGGCGAGACCGTCGCGGCGCTCGTCAGCGGCTGCACGTTCGACGATTTTCTGCTCGCGCCGCACCGGAGCGTCATCGCGCGCCGCGATCCGTCGGTCGTGGATCTGTCGTGCCGCGTCTCGCAGCACATTGCGCTCCAGCGGCCGATCGTCTCGGCGAACATGGACACCGTGACGCGCGCGCCGATGGCGATCGTGCAGGCCGAGGAGGGGGGCATCGGCATCATCGACCGTGGATTTCGCCCGGGCGACATCCAGCCGCAGGTGCGCGAGGTCGAGATCGTCAAGCGCACGCAGCACGGCGTGATCGCGGATCCATACAGCATCGCGTCCGGCGCGGCGATCGAAGAGGCCGCGACACTGATGGCCCGTTCGCGCGTCGGCACTCTCGTCGTCCTTGACGAACAGCGCCGGCTGAAGGGACTGCTGACCGAGCGCGACCTGCGGTTCGTAAACGGCGAGGGGCTTCGCGTGGCGGACCGCATGACGCCGGTCGATCGCCTCGTCGTGCACCGCGGTCCGATCTCGCCGCAGGAGGCGGAGCGGATCATGGTCGAGCGCAAGGTCAAAAAGCTGCCGCTGATCGATGCGGAGGGCACGCTGCTCGGCCTGGTGACGTCGCGCGATCTGGTTCGCCAGCGGCGGATGCCGTTTGCCACGCGCGACGACCGCGGGCGCCTGCGTGTCGGCGCCGCGATTGGCGCCACCGGCGACTACATCGAACGCGCGATCGAGCTGGTCCGGACAGGGGTGGACGTGCTCGTGATCGATATCGCGCACGGCCATTCGAATGTGATGGACCGTGCGATCCAGGCGCTGCGCAAGCGGCTGGGCGACATCGAGGTCATCGCCGGCAACGTCGGCACGGCCGAAGGCGTGCGGTTCTTGCTCGAGCGCGGCGTCAACGGCATCAAAGTCGGCATCGGTCCTGGCGGCGGCTGCACCACCCGGATGACGACCAGCTTTGGTGTGCCGCAGGTTCAGGCGCTCGTCGAGTGCCGGCTGGCCGTCGGAGACTCGCACGTCCCCCTCATCGCAGACGGCGGCATCCGGCGCCACGGGGCGCTCGCGCAGGCCCTCATGTTCGGCGGCGACTGCGCGATGCTCGGGAGCGCCTTTGCCGGGACCGAGGAGGCGCCCGGCGAGGTCGTTCACAAATCCGTCCTCCTGCCTGAGTCGCAGAAGACGGTGAAGGTGCCATTCAAGGTGCTACGGGGCATGGCGTCGCTCGAAGCGATCCGCGATCGGCTTGACGTCGAGGACGCCGATTCGGGGGAGCTCGAAGCGATCGGCGCCGAGGGCATGGAGATCAGCGTGCCCGCGCGCGGCTCCGCGCGCACGGTGATCCGCGACATGCTCAAGCACCTGTGTTCGTCGATCAGCTACAGCGGGGCTGCCAGTCTGCGCGAGCTGCGCGAGCGGTTCTGGGCCGACCCGACCGCCTATCTGATCAAGCTCTCGGCCTCGTCCAGGCGTGAATCGTACGAACGCTAGATCCACCTGGATTGCCAGCTCTGTTTCAAAAGCGCGGCGCGATTCGGACGCCTTGAGTCGTCGGAAGCTGGCTTTTTGGGAATTCGCCAGAGGCAGCTAAGATTCCTGTTGAGATGACCTCGATCACCACGCCGCGTCCCGGCAGCATCACCTGGCAGGACCTGACGGTCGAAGACGCCGCGAGGCTCCGCGACTTTTATCAGAGCGTCGCTGGATGGGCGCCGTCGCCGGTCCAGATGGGCGGATACACAGATTTCACGATGCTCGCCGAGGGGGAGCCGGTCGCCGGCATTTGCCACGCCCGCGGCGGCAATGCCGATCTTCCGCCGCAGTGGCTCATTTACATCACGGTCGAGGATCTCGATCACAGCGTCGCGGAGTGCGAACGGCTCGGAGGCGCGCTCCTCACGCAGCCCCGCAGCTTCGCCGGCGGCCGCTACTGCGTCATTCGCGATCCGGCAGGGGCTGTTTGTGCGTTGTACCAACCCGCGGAGGCGGCGTAGGGAAAGTGGTGAATTGGTGAGTTGGTGAATTGAATTGGTGAGTTGAATTGGTGAATTCGACGGCGTTCGTGGCCTTCGACCTCGACGGCACGCTGATCGATTCACGGCGCGATCTTGCGGATTCGGCGAACGCGCTCATCGTGGAGCGGGGCGGCGCGCCGCTCGATGTTGAATCTGTCACCAGGATGGTCGGCGAAGGCGCGGCCGTGCTCGTGAGGCGCGCACTCACGGCCGCAGGACTTTCCGCTGATGATCCGTCCGCGCTGCCGCGCTTCCTCGAGTTGTACGATGCACGTCTGCTCGTACACACCCGTGCGTACGAGGGTATTCCCGAAGCGCTCGACGTCGTCGGGCGATCCGCACGGCTCGCGGTCCTCACGAACAAGCCGCAGCACCAGAGCGAAGCGGTGCTGCGCGGACTGCACCTGATCGATCGCTTCGAGTGGATCATCGGCGGCGACACCGCGTTCGGCCGAAAACCCGAGCCGGGCGGCCTGCTCGATCTCGCGCGGCGCGCCAACGTGGACGTCGCTCGCGCTCTCTTGGTCGGGGATTCGGCCATTGACCTCCGCACCGCACGCGCCGCCGGATCGCGCATCTGCATTGTCCGCTATGGTTTCGGATTCCGTTTCGCGGAGCCGGAACTCCGAGGCGACGAGCTGGTCGCCGCCACGCCGGCGGACCTCGCGCTCCTGGCGTCATGACGACGGCGGGAATTCACCGCCTCGCCGATTCCCGCTATCATCAGCCGTCATGAAGCTCGCGTACGGCGTGGCCGCGTTCGCCGCGTGTCTCCGGGCAGACAGCTCTCGTTCATCTCGACGCGAGACGGCGATCCGCAGGTTTATGTGGCACGAGACGGTCTGTGACTGGATCAAGAAATATATCGGCGGGTAGCGGCGGACCGGCGCAGACGACACTCGCAGGCGCCCAGCTCCGGCTGCCGTTTCAGTCGCCGCCGTGTCTGGCCGACTTCGTCATCCATTTCGTCCGCGTGCGCCGCGCCAGGCGGTACGTGATGCGCGTACGCCCCGACGGTGCGCTGCGGGTCACGATTCCGCGCGGCGGATCGCGCGCGGAAGCGCTTCGGTTCGCCGAGCGGCATCTGTCGTGGGCCGAGCGTCAGCGTGCGCATCAGTTGGCGGCGGCGCGCGCGCCTCACGTCGAACGCGCACTGCGCACCCGTGCCCAGCGCGAACTGCCGCCGCAATTGACGACGCTTGCAGAGCGCTTCGGGCTCGTCGTGTCGCGCATTAGCATCCGCGCGCAGCGGTCGCGGTGGGGCGCCTGCGCGCCCACCGGCCACATCACGCTCAACTACCGGCTGCTGCTCATGCCGCCGCAGGTGCGCGAATACATCCTGATCCACGAGTTGATGCATCTGCGCCAGCCGAATCATTCGCGCCGCTTCTGGCGCCTCGTCCAGGACGCCTGCCCAGACTTTCGAGAAGCCGAGCGCTGGCTCAAGCAGCACGGCGCTTCTCTGATGTGAGCGCCCGTGGCCTCGATTGAATTGCGCGGCGCGCTCTCGCTGATCCGGCCGTGGCGTCAGAGCGACGCCCAGCCGCTCGTCAAGCACGCGAACAATCTGAACATCGCGCGGCAGCTTCGCGACCGCTTTCCGCATCCCTACACCCTCGGCCACGCGCGGCAGTTCATTCGGTCCGTCGCCGAGGCTCGGCCGATCACGATGTTCGCGATCGCCGTGAACGACGAGGCCGCCGGCGGGATCGGGTTCACGCCCGGCACCGACGTCGAGCGCTACTCGGCAGAAATCGGCTATTGGCTCTCCGAGCCCTTCTGGGGCCGAGGCATCGTCACAGAGGCGGTCCGTCTCGTGTCCGACTACGCCTTCGAGTCGTGCAACATCCTTCGTCTGTTTGCCGTGCCGTTTGCCGACAATGCGCAGTCCACGCGCGTGCTGGAAAAGGCCGGCTATGCGCTCGAGGCGACCCTCCGAGCGAGCAGCGTCAAGAACGGGGAGCCCCGCGATCAGACGCTGTACGCACTCGTGAACGACAAGTGGAGACGTCCGTAGTCTAGCCGTCCGGAAGCGGTCACGCGAGAGTCGCAAGCGGACACCTACGGCCGCTCAGTGAGCGCACAGTCCCGCTTTTTCGTGCGGCGCGGAACTTCCTTGGAGCCTGAGCCGTGCATCAGGATCGCGGAACGCGCCGTGTCCGGTCTCCTCATCTCTGAGAGTCCGACGCGGCGCTACTTTCCGCACGAGGATCCGTCGACGTACGCGGCCGGCGCGATCCTGCTGGGAGCCGTGGCGCTGCTGGCGAGCTACCTGCCTGCACGGCGGGCGGCCAGGGTCGATCCAATTGTCGCGCTCCGGTCGGAATGAGGGCTTCGCGCCGGCTCTGTTATGATCAGCGTTTCCGCCGTGGAATACCTGATCAAACAGTACGGTCTGCAGCAGGGAGCCCTCGAGATCCAGTACATCGAGGAGTTCTTTCTCGACTTTCCGCGCAAGAAGACGGCCGCGGAGGTGATCACACGGCTCGCCGACCGCGATCATCAGATCCTGATGGCGGAAGCGCCGCTGCCCGACGATCCCGGCACCATCGTGCCTGTGTCCTTCAAGGTGGCGCACGAACTGCGCGCGCGCGAATACGATCCGAAGCTGGCCGACCTTGTGGCGCAGCTCGAGGATTGCGTGAGGTTCGACGGCCGCCGCGTCCTGTATCAATGGATTGGCGGCACGCGCACGGATTGGCGCGGCCAGGGACACTTTCGCGCGTTGACCGAGGAACAGGAAGTCTGGGCGCTCGCCAACGGCTTCGACGAGATCCTGGTCAAGACGAAGAACAGGTTCTACGAGATGCGCGCTGCGCTCGCGCAGCTGCATTACCACATCGTGCGGTTCGTCGAGCACCCGACCGCCAGCGGCGAGTCGAAGGTGTTTCTGAGCAAGCGCCTCGGCCAGCACGTGCTCGACGCGCACCGCAGCCGACGGTTCGTCACCAAGGCCGACGGCTAACTTCATCCGAGGGGCGTTGCCCCTC
>JBOGIZ010000283.1:0-13393 GCA_050747805.1 Vicinamibacterales bacterium
GTTCTGGGGTCGCCGCTGGAACACTGCGTTCCGGGACTTGACGCACCGCTTCCTCTTTCGTCCACTCACGCGGCGCGTTGGTGTTCCAGCAGGCATTGCCGGCGGATTTCTCTTCAGTGGACTGGTACACGACCTGGTGATTTCGTGGCCACCGTCCGGCGGATGGGGAGGACCAACAGCCTTTTTTGCGATTCAAGGTGGGGGGATTCTGCTGGAGCGGAGCCGCTTCGGCCGGCGCATCGGATTGGCTACCGGGACGATCGGTCGGCTTTTCGCCGCAACTGCTGTCCTGCTTCCCGCCCCGCTCCTGTTCCACCGCCCTTTCGTCGAGATCGTGCTCATTCCATTCATGCACGCGTTGAGGGCACTGTGACGCAAGTCATGCTGACGAATCTGCTCTTCGCCGCCGGCGTGGCGCAGCTGGGCGTGTTGGTTGCGTCGGCGATCGTTCCGTTCCGCCTCAATTGGCGAACTGAGCTCAGTTCGCTTTCGCGGCTTCATCGACAGATGTACTGGGTTTACGGCGGTTACGTCGTGCTCTCGATCGTCGCGTTCGCCCTGTTGAGCGTCTTCAACGCGCCAGAACTTGCGAAAGGCAGCGGGTTGGCCCGAGGTGTTTGTCTGTACATCGCTGTATTCTGGGGTACTCGAGTGGCGCTCCAGGCCGTGTTCGATGTCAAAGAACACCTCAACGCCTGGTGGCTCAAAGCCGGATACGTCCTATTGACCGTCCTCTTCGCCGCGCTCACGGTCATATACGCATGGGCCGCGGTGGGCGCGGTACAGTGACCGCGAATCCAAACGCTCGTGCGGACTCGCCATCGCATATGAACCGGCGGAACTTGGAACCGACGAGGATCCTCGATTGCAACTCTCCTGCGACGCGTCGCTTCGCTGAATCCGTCCGTGCGCAGCACACCTCGCCTTCTGCATTTCTTGAAGCTGCGCATGCGAAGATTTCGCGGGAGATCCGGCCCGTGTACACGGTTCACGAGCGGCAATCGGTGTCCACGACCATCGAAAAGAGACGTGGGTCGTGCAGTCAGCGACTCGCATGCCTCGAGGCGCTGGCCCGATGGCATCAAATCGGAACTCGCGTTCGAGCGCTTTGGGTCTCGGGGCGTTTCTGGAACAACCGTTTTCCGATTGCTCGGCTCTTCATCCCGCGTCGGGTTCTCCTCGCGTGGCCACAGTTCTTCGTCGATGGGTATTGGCGTGGGGCCGAGGCAATCTACGGTCCGCTTGAGTCTCGTGCTGCGGATGCCATTCCGTTCGCGAACGACGGTGAGACGCTGTTTGAAGCTGTCCGTTCGACTGTCATCGACTTCGACGGCCGGACGAGGATATGTTCCAAATCATGCGACCTGTCGCGATTCGTCGTCGCGCGCGGCACGGTCTTCGATGTGAGAGACGATCTGTTCGATCAGCTCGGCCACTTCGAGGACACTTGGAAAGGAAAGGCCTTCGAGCGCCTGTATGGGGACCGCAGCAGCGTTTAGTGTCCTTGGGGTATCGTCGGTCTGGCCCGAAGTTGCATTTATCCTTTCGCCGGACTGCTTAGCGGAAGCTGCTGGCGATCCCTGAGCCGTCTCAAGCAGACCTTCATCTGGTTCCATCTGGCGGCCGGTCGGGTCCACCATCTCCAAACCACCGATATATCGCGGCTTGCGATACAACCCAAAACGTGGGTTGGACCCAGGGGGGCGGGTGCGCGCGCTGTCGGTGCTAGACTGATCGCGATGTCGACCGACGACGTGCTCGTCGAAGCTTTGCGGCTTCCTAGGCGCGACCGTGCGCGCGTTGCCGAGGAACTGCTCTCGAGCCTGGAAGAACCAGACGATCAAGTCGCCACAGCCTGGGCTGGTGAGCTGGAGCGTCGTTCGCGTGAAGTCGCGGAAGGACGCGTGCAGACCGTCGATTGGAAAACCGCGCAGGCCGAAATCCTGAAGGAACTCGACGAGCGGCGTGCGCGTCGAACTGCACGCTGACGCGCGCACTGAACTGCACAGCGCGACGCTCTGGTACGAAGAGCGCCGCGACGGCTTGGGCGGCGAGTTCGTAGCAGAAGTCGCGTCGGCACTGGATCGAATCAGCGAGGCGCCCGATTCGTGTCCGAGTTTGGCCGGCCCTCGCCGACCGACTTTCCCCGATCCGCCGGTTCATCCTGCAGCGGTTTCCGTACGTCATCGCGTTCGAACGTCACGACGACCGCGTCCTTGTCTTGGCGATCGCCCACGCGAAGCGGCGCCCGCTCTACTGGCTGACGCGATCCGGACAGTGAGCGAGTCAGACTGAAGCGACTCTTACGCCTTCGAGCCGTCTCATCCAGAGCAGGATCTGGTTCCATCTGACTCCCGTCAGGTCCACCAACTTCATCCGTAGCAATAGACCGTTTCCGGTGCGGGCCTATGCCAAACGGATTGGCCGAGACGCCCGTGAAGTCCTCGGACGATGTGTATACTGTATACATGTCACGACCAAAGACCGATTCCGCCGTGCTGACCCTGCGCGTGCCGGCGACGGTCCTGCGCTACCTGACGCGCGAAGCGCGGCGGCGCCGACGGACGCGCAGCGACATCGCGCGCAGCATCCTCGAGGAACGCGTCGACGGTTCGAGCCAACCCGACTTGTTGATCGAAGCACGGCGGCAATCACTGCTCGCCAGCCGCCGCCGGTCCGAGCGCGACACGCTCGCGTTTCTCGATGCCGTCGTCGATCGCCGCGGATGGAAGTAGCCCGCGGCTCCATCGTCGTGCTCGCCGCAAAGGGCGCCTACACCGGCAAGCCTCGACCTGCCGTCGTCGTGCAATCGAACACGTTCAACGCGACGCACGCGAGCATCACCGTGTGTCCGATCACGTCCGATTGCGTCGACGCGCCACTGTTTCGCGTTTTGTTGCCGCCTGGCGAGCGGACTGGTCTCACCGTCGCGTCCCAGGTGATGACCGACAAGGTGAGGAGCGTTCCGCGCAGCGCCGTCAACCGTGCAATCGGGGCCTGCGACGATCTACACCTCGAGCAGATCGATGAGGCCCTTCGAGGCTGGCTCGATCTCTAACGCGTCGGTATTTGGTTATCGTGCGCAGCAGGTCTTCACCCGGCCAAGCCGTCATTCATTGCGCAGAACGACGAGCGGATCCGCGGATGCCGCGCGGCGGGCCGGCAGGTACGCGGCCGTCAGCGCGACAAGCAGCAGCACGCCGACGGCCGCGCCAAACGACGCCAGGTCCATCGCGCTCACGTTGACGAGATAGGCGCCGACCAGACGCGCGGCGAACCGGGCCGCCACTAGGCCTACGGCCGCGCCCGCGACGGTCAGCCGCAGGCCGTGTGAGAGCATCAGGCGTACGACGTCTTCGCCGCGCGCGCCGAGCGCCAGGCGAATGCCGATTTCGCGCCGCCGCAGGGCGACGGCATACGACACGAGCCCATACAGGGCGATTGCCGCGAGCGCGAGGCCCGTGATGCCAAGAATGCCTGTGATCATCGCGGCGACACGTTGAGGCAGGAGCGCCATCTCCGTCTCCTGCGCGAGCGGCGTGACGGTCGGCCGCGGCAGCTGGGCATCGATCGATCCCACCACCGACCGCAGCAGGGCCGTCGCCTCTCCGGGCGCCATCCTCGTCCGCAGAAACAGCGTCTGGCCGTTCGTCCAGTGCTGCGCCGTCGGTTCGTAGAAGAATGACACCGCGCCCTCCGTGACGCTCGAGTACTTCGCGTCGCGAGCCACGCCGACCACGGTCACGTGCTGGCCGTAGAGATCGATCGTGCGTCCCAGGGCGTTCCCATCCGGCCACGCCTTGCGCGCGAACGTTTCGTTCACGAGGGCGACGGCCGCGCGCTGTGCGGTGTCCGTCGCTCGGAACGCACGGCCGGCCACGATCGGGATCCCGAGCGTCTGGAAATAGCCCGTGTCCACGGTCGCCCCTTCGGCGGGCATCCGCACCGACTCCGATCCCGCGCGGTCGATCGCCGCGACCGTCCCGTTCATGGACATCGTCAGCGGAATCGCATTCGCGAAGGACACTCCCTCGATCCCGGGCTCGCGCTGCAGACCGCGTGCAAGCTCTGCATAGAACGCTCGGCCTGCCTGTTCGTCGTACCCATAGGACTCCGTGTCGAACGTGGACACGACGACGTGGCGCGTGTCAAAGCCCGGATCGAGCGCCGTTCCCGCTGCGAGCGCGCGGAGGAACAGACCGGCGGCGGTGAGGAGCACGAGCGAGCAGGCGAGCTGTCCGACGATGAGCGCGCTGGTCACGGGGCTGCGGCGACCGCTGCCCGGCGTGCCCGAGCGGAGGACGGGCGCCGGGTTGCGGCTCGTCCCCGTCAGCGCCGGTCCGAGGCCGAACACGACGCCAGACGCGAGCGCGACCAGAAACGCGAACGCCACGACGCGCAGGTCCGGCGAAAGCTCGAGCGACAGGCCGGCGTCGGCGGGAAGAGGAATGCGCTCGAGCGCGGCCGTGCCGGCGATCGCGAGCAGCGTTCCACCGGCGGCGCCCGCAGCGAAGAGCGTCAGTGTTTCGACCAGCAGCTGCCGCACGAGCCTCCACCGGCCGGCGCCGAGGGCCATGCGGATCGCCATCTCGCGGCGGCGCGCCACCGCACGAACGGCCAGTAGTGACGAGGCGTTCGCGCTGGCGATCATCAACACGAGCGCTGCGGCGCCGAGCAGGATGGCGCCGTACCCGAGAAGCGCCACACGCGCGTCGTCGGGCAGCCCCGTCAGCGGTGTCAGACGGATGCTCGAATACCGTGAGTACCGATCGCCCCGGTTGTTCACCCATCCTGCCGTGCGTGCCGCGAGCTCGCTCCGCGCCTGCGCGGGTTCGATTCCCGGCCGCAGCCGGCCGAACATCCAGAGCCACGGCGAGTCCGGGTCGTCGCGTGACGGATGCACGTGGCTTTGTCTGCCCAGCGGCACCCAGGCGTCGATCTTGATCGGCGTGAACACGCCGCGAAATCCTGGCGGTGCGATGCCGATCACCCGGTACGGGCGCCCGTTCACCCTGACGAACCGGCCGACGGCGCCGGCATCATGGCTGAATCGCGTGATCCAGAAGGAATGGGAGAGCACTATCTCTGGCGGCGCGTCGGCGGCACTCCGCGCCTCGGTACCGAAGAATCGCCCGACCTCGGGGCGTACGCCAAGAACGTCGAAGTAGTTGCCACTGACGATGCTCCCGGCGACGCCGACGGCGTCGTTGCTCACCACCACCGAGAGCGGCACGCGGCTCCAGGCGGCCATGCCGTCGAGGCTGACCGTGCTGTCGCGGAGGTATTCGTAGAATCTCAGAGATCCTGAAACGCCTTCGCTGAAGTCCGGGCTGCGTCGATCGATCTCGACGAGCCTCGCTCCGTCGGTGGTGGCCGGCAGCGGCCGGAGGACGATCGCATTCAGCGAGCTGAAAATCGTGGCGACGCCGCCGACTCCGACGGAAATTGCGGCGACGGCGGCAGCCGAGAACAGCGGCGCCCGCGCGATCATTCGGCAGCCGATCCTGAGATCTCCGATGAAGGTTTCCACGAGCGGCAGCCGTTGGCGTGCATGACGCCGCTCGGCAGCGCGTTCGCGCGCCGCCGCGAGCGCCATGCCCCCGGTCGTTCGCAGCCAGAGGCGGAGGCGGGCCCGCGCGCCGCGCGCCGCGCGGCGCTGCGCGGAAAAGACCACGCACATGTCTTCGCCGAACGCGCGGCGGAATGCGGGAGGAAACAAAAGGAGCAGGATGCGAAACGCCTGCGGAACCTGCCGCCGCCGGTCGTGGGACCTCACAAGGCCCATCGTTTCGCCGCGGCGCGTACGTCGGGGGCGTTGACGAGCGCGCGCAGCCTGTCGATGTCGGCGCGAAGCGCACGTCCGCCGAGCGTCGTGAGCCGGTAGTACCGCCGCCGCTCGCCGGAGGCATCGGAGCCGTCGCGGGGCGCCGTCTCCTCGACGAGACCGTTTGCCAGCAGGCGCTTGATCACCCGATAGAGGTTGCCGGGATCGAGGACGACCAGTCCACGGGTGTGTGACGCGACGGCCTGGACAAGCGCGTAGCCGTGCCGCTCCTCGGCGGCCAGAGCCAGCAAGAGCTCGAGATCGACCGGTTTGAGCGGCAGGAAATCCGACGGGTCCGCGCGCATATGGTCATTTTAACCATACGACGACAAACGGGGAACGTTCCGCTGGTACGCGCGCGCGTGCGGAGGATTAGATCTCTGCGTCCTCTGCGACCTCGGCGAGCTCTGCGTACGTACGTCGTCGCACCTCGATCGCCTACGGCGTCACGCGCACACTTTCCGGCGTCGGCGCGACGGCGTGAGCCACGGACGCAGCGGGATCAGATCGCGACCGAACTGCAGGGCCGTGCAGGCCAGCCGCCCGGGCGGAAACGGCAGAGCTGACCCACCGTGTACGGAAGGGATAGACTTTTCGCCATGTTCAAGGAATTCCGCCACTTCATCGCGCGCGGCAACGTTGTCGATCTCGCGGTCGGCGTGATCATCTGGGCCGCGTTCGGCAAGATCATCACGAGCCTGGTTGAAGGCATCATCATGCCGCCGATCGGTCTGGTCCTGCGGCACGTGGACTTCGCAAGCCTCTTTGTCGTCCTCGACCATTCGAAGGGATTGCCTTCGTCGCTCGAAGACGCGAAGGCGAAAGGCATTCCGGTGATCGCGTACGGGCAGTTTCTGAGCGACGTGCTCAGCTTTCTGATCGTCGCATTCGTCATCTTCCTGCTCGTGAAGGAAGTCAATCGCGTCAAGAGTGGTTTGCAGGGGCCGGAGGACAAGGGCAAGCCCACCTCAAAAGACTGCCCGTTCTGCGCCTCGTCGATTTCGGCGAAGGCGACGCGGTGTCCGCAGTGCACGTCGCAGCTGGCCGCGTCCGCCTGACGCAATCTCATCCGAGGGGCCCCTCGGACTCCCCTACACGCGCTCTCGCGCGCCGCTTCGCCGGCGCGCTCCGTTCGCGTGGTTCGCTCACGACGTTCGCTCGCCTTCGTTTACGCGATATCGATTGAGTTGGAATCACATCGCGCGCGCTCCCGTTTGCCGGAAATCAAGAGTCAGCGGCCGGCGCGCGGCATCTTGTTGGCCTCGCCATGCGAGTCGATGACCAACGGCGGCGGCTCGAACGCGCCGAGATATTCGAACTGGCGGCGGAATTCGTCGGGCGTCAGCCGGACCGTGGCCGCCAGTGACGCAAGCTCCTGAGCGTCCGCGAAGTCGTCTTTTCGAAGCCGGATCATGAATCGGCGCGCGATGGCGTAGCGCGTCGATTCGACATTGACGAGCCGCACGCGCGCGCGCCCGGTCTCGCGATCGATTAGATCGGGAAACGGAATCGGAACGAAGTGGCCGCCCTGCATCGAGATCATCGCGGCATTGCCCCCGGCGATGAGGTACTTCGCGGCGCAGTATCCAAGGTCGCGCGTGTACTCCATGTCAAACGGAATCGGATCCGCGCAGCGAAGCTCGTAACCGATGTTTTTGGCCACAATCGTCGTCGACAGACCCAGCGCCTTCAGGCGCGCGGCGACCAGTTTCTTCAGGATCTCGCCGGTGTCGACGTCAGCGAGGCGTGGATGGCCGTGCTCGTCCTGCTCCATTTCCGGCAGAGACGACAAATCCTCCGGCGCAACATCGAGCACGAGGCCTTCGGCAATAATCGCGACGCCGTCGCGCCGTCCGTAGCTGAGACGCTTCACGATTGCGCCGACGAGCGTATCCACGATTGCGTTCAGGCGCAGCGGAGTCGGAAATTCTTCGCCAATGAGCGTCAGTGTCGTGCCGGCGGCTTTCCCGATGCCGAGCGCCAGGTGTCCCGCCTTTCGGCCCATGGTGACGACGAAGTACCAGCGCGACGTCGTTTTGGCGTCGACCATCAGGTTCTTCACGATCTCGGCGCCGTAGTGGCGGGCCGTCTGGAAGCCGAACGTGTCGACGGTCGGCGGCAGATCCAGATCGTTGTCGATCGTTTTCGGGACGTGCGCGACGTGGATGCGTCCGGCGGCCTGCTCTTCCACTTTCATCGCCGAGTACGCCGTGTCATCGCCGCCGATCGTGAGCAGCCGCATCGCCCCCAGCCGCAGCAGCGATGAGACGACGGTCTCGAGCAGCGCGGGATTGCGAGTCGGATTGGCGCGCGAGATGCCGAGGTGGGATCCGCCGCGGAAGTGCATGCGGCTGACGGCGTCGATCGTCAGCGGTGTGATGTGGCCGACGTCGCCCCGCATCAGCCATTCGAAGCCGTCGCGTACGCCGAGCACTTCGAACCCTTCGAGGACGGCGCGAATGGTGGCGGCGCCGATCACGCTGTTGATGCCCGGAGCCGGTCCGCCGCCGACCAGGATCGCGAGCTTGTCTTGACGGTCCACCTACACAGATTACCTTTTCGGCGCGTCGCGGGCGGCCGGACTCGGCGCCGGCGCCCCGATCAGACGGCGCAGCTTGTTGATATCGCCGATGATCTCGATGACGCCGCAGTCGCGGCACATCACCGCTTTCGTCATGACGTCGCCGGTCTCGAGTGTCATAAATCTCGAGTCTTGCGGGCGAAACGACAGACGCACGGCCGAATAAAGCGCGCCCGGCGAGATCATGGCGCCGCCGCATCGGCCGCACACGCGTGCAGGCTCCATAGGCAAACTCCGGAGAGAGGATGCCCGAGTGTAGCGCGAGTCAGAGATTCACGCGAACAGATCCTCTCAATGCGGATTGGCCTTTCCGTGAGCCAGCGTCAGCCAGCGGCTCAGTTGTTCGACCGCCTCGTCGGGCGTTCGCCCGTAGAATGGCATCGTCGCGCGCGAACCGCCGCGCGGCGGCGCGATTTGCGCCCGCCACTTGTTGCTCGCAACCGGTGACACTTCGATTCGATAATCGCGCCCGTTGATGGTGTGGTCGACTTTGCGCATGATGTGTGGAAGGCGACTGATTCTAGCGCCGTGCGCCCAGGGCGCAAGCGAAAGGATCATCGAAGGCGCACTCGCATGCAGCACTCGGCGGAAAATCGACCAGCTTCGCGAAAAAGTTTTTTTGGCGTGTCAGAATGTCCACAAGCTTTCCACCGGCCATCCACATGTTTTCCACACGGCGGTTCTTCCGCGTCTGCAGTATCGGCGTTCTCGTGGGCATGGCGCACGCCGCTGCCGCGCAGTCGCCTCCGCCCGCGCCGGCAGCGACGCTCTTTCGGATTTTTCTGGCCGACGGCTCCACGCTCGTGAGCTACGGCGAATACGCGCGGGTGGCCGATCAAGTCGTGTTCTCGACGCCGCTCGGTGCGGACGACGCGTCGCCGCGCCTGCAGCTGCTCAGCATTCCGGCGAGCGCCGTTGACTGGGAGAAGACGGATGCCTACGCCGAATCCGCGCGCGCGGCTCGATATGCCGAGACGGGCGGCCCTCAGGACTTCGCGATGCTCAACGCTGCCGTAACGCAAGCGCTCAACGACATCGAGCTCACGCCAGATCCGGCCCGGCAGGTCGCCATGGCGACCGAAGCGCGGCAGAACGTCATGAAATGGGTGGCCGACCATTATGGGTATCGCGCACCAGACGTGGCGCAGATGGCGACGACGTTCGATGACGCGATCGCGCGGGCGCAGACAGCGGCGGGCGTGCAGCACTTCGATCTGGCGCTCGTCGCAAATATGGCCGAGCCTCCGTCCGTGCCGCTCATGCCCGCTCCGACCCTGCAGCAGAGCATCGAACAAGCGCTCAAAGCAACGACACTGGTCCGCGATTCGGCGGAACGCGAAGCCGCGCTGCGCGCGCTGCGCGACTCACTGGCCGATCGCGCCGACACGTGGGCCGCCGGCGCGCTCGCCGACGTCAAGAGACGGCTCGCGTCGGAGGAGCGGACCGATCGCGCGTACAACAATCTCACCACGTATGTGGTCGCTGCCGCCGATCGCGACGTGCAGGCGGGACGCGTACTGTCGGTCGAGCGTTTGGTGACTTCCACGCTTCGCGCCGACGACCGCCTCGGGCGATCGCGCCCCGGCGAGCTTACGGCGCTCCTGACGCTGCTCGATTTGCGCCTGGAGGCGGCGCGGCGCGTGCGCCTCGAGCGCGATCACTGGGCCGCGCGGCTTCAGGCGCTGCGCCAGTATCGCGCGGCGGTGTCGAAGCCGCTGGCGGCCATCGATGACTCGCGTCCTTCGCTCGAGGCCATCCGGCGGCTTGCCGGTCCCTCGCGTGCGCATCTCATCGAGGCATCCGCCGCGCTCGCGGCAGCCGACAGCGAGGCGGCCGGGATCGAAGTGCCACCCGAAGCGGCGGCGGTTCAGTCGCTGCTCACGAATGTTGTACAGCTCGCGGCGCGTTCGGTTGCAGCGCGCACGGCCGCCATCGAATCGGGCGACATGCAGACCGCATGGCAGGCGTCGTCCGCGGCTGCGGGCGCGCTGTTGCTGCTCGATCGGGTCCACTCCGATCTGCGAGCGCTGACCTCGGCGTCCGCGGCGCCTATCCACTGACGTGACAACGCCTCGACGCACGCGGCTTGTTCGAGCTGCCGATTGTCGCGACTTGCAGCGGTGCATCCTCGTTCGCCTTCCCGCGGATGCGGCGGCGGCGCGCGCATGCGCGATCGTCGTGCCGACTCGCAGCGCGTCCGAAGAGCTGCGGCGCACGATCGAGGATGCGCTCCTTTCGCCCCGCGACGACCGCGCCGGGGCGCGCGCGATCGCGTTTCCCGACGTGGTGACGCGCGGCGAGTTGTACTCGTTTTTGCACGCGCGCCTCGCAGGGGTGCCACCCCTGCTCAGCCCCTTCGATCGCGAAGTGTTGCTGCGCCGCTCGGCCGGCGACGCGCGGATTGCGGGCGCCGAGCCCCCATTCAATCCGCGGCCTGGGCTCATCCCGGAGATGCTCGCGCTCTACGACGATCTGCGCCGGCGGCACAAAACGGTCGACGACTTCGAGCGTCTGATTGCCGGCGAATTGGTGCTCAACGCGGACGACGACCGCGGCGCCGCGCGCCTGCTGCAGCAGACGGAGTTTCTGGTCGCCACGTTCAGAAACTTCGAAGCGGCGCTCGATCGAGCCGCGGTCGAAAACCGGGGCATCGACGAGCACGGCCTGCGCGTGCGGCTACTGGCGGCGCGTGCGCCGCTCTATTCCCACGTCATCGTGTCGGTCGCGGATCGGGCAGCGGATTCACTTGGTCTCTGGGCGGCGGACTTCGATCTGCTCGCGCGCCTCCATGGGCTCGAACGCCTCGACGTGATCGCAACCGGGGCGATGCTCGACGCGGGGTTCCGCGCGCGCCTGCACGACGCGCTCCTTCCAGGAATCGAAGAAGAGCAGCCACCTGCGGCCGCGCACCCGTCGAATCCCGTGCTTCTGGTCCCCGACGGACGTATCGACGAGGCGCCTCGAGCGTTTCGCTGCCGCGATCGAGAAGAGGAGCTCGCCGCGTTCGTTCGCGAGCGAAAGTTCGGGTCGTCATCGGCGCTCGGCCGGACCGCGATCGTCTTTCAGCGGCCGCTGCCTTACTTGTATCTCGCCCGGCAGGTGTTCGAGGCGGCGGAAATGCCGTGGGAGGCAGCCGACGCCTTGCCGCTCGCGGGCGAGCCGTTTGCGGCCGCCATCGATCTGGTTTTTACCGCCGCCGCGGCCGGGTTCACGCGCGCGGCCCTGATCGCACTGCTGGCCTCGCCACATTTCATATTCCGTGACGGCGATCGCCCACTGACGCGCGACGATATCCGCGGAGTCCACGAGCACCTCGTCAAGGCCAAATATCTCGGCGGCATTGACCGACTGAGTGCGCTCGCGGAGGACGGGCCGGCCGCGCTGCGTACGGCGGCATCCGCCGCGCAGGAACTGTGGACGGCCGTCGAGCAGCCCTCCGCACCCGATCAGATCCGCGCCGTGTTGGCCTTTATCGCGGCGCACGAACGAACGTCCGATCGGGGCGATGCCTGGTATGCGCGACACATGCGCGCGCGGGCGGCGGTCCTTTCGGCCCTCGAGAGTCTCGCGGCCGCACACGCCGCATACGATCCGGCTCCGCTGTCGATCGCCGAGCTCTCCGGATCGGTCCGCCGATGGATCGAGGGTCAGACGTTTTCGCCCCGCGCGGGCACCGGCGGCGTGCGGCTGCTCGACGCCCGCACCGCTGCGTACGCCAACGTCGACGACGTCCGCATCGTCGGTCTGACCGAGCAGGACTGGCCGGAGCCGGCGTCGCACAGCATCTTCTATCCACAATCGATGCTCGCGCAGCTCGGGTGGCCGTCCGATCAGGATCGGCTGGCATCGGCGCGCGCGCGCTTCCACGATCTGCTGACGCTTGCGCGCGTCCGCGTCTCGCTGTCGTTCTGCACCCTCGAGGATGACGCGATCGTGCCGCCGTCGCCGTTCCTCGACGAAGTCGATCGGCATGGCCTGAGGACCGAGCGCGTGCAGCCGCGGCAGGGACGCGTGTTCGCGCACGAGGCCATGTCGCTAGCGCCGCTCGCCCTTGAAGCGGTTCGAGGCCCTGCCGAGTCGTGGCTGCGAGTGCGCGTTGCGCGCTCGTGCGCCGGCGCGGAGTATCGCGGCGAGATCGGCCCTCGTCGTCCGGCGCCCTATGCCGTGAGCCGGCTCGAGCGGTACCTGGAGTGCCCGTTCAAATACTTCGCGAGTCAAGTGCTGCGCCTGCCAGAGGAACGCGATGAGGAAGCCTGGATGACGCCGCAAGAGCGGGGGCGGTTCGTCCACGAGATTTTCCATTCGTTTTTCGATGAGTGGCAGCGCACCGGACGCGGGTCGATCACACCGGCAAATGTTGAGGAGGCGCTCGCGATCTTCCGGTTGATTGCCGAACGCCATCTCGAGCGCGTGCCCGAGGGGGACCGCGCGCTGGAACGGACACTGCTGCTCGGATCGGCCGCCGCGCCGGGACTGGCCGACCGCGCGTTCGCATTCGAAATCGACGACGAAGGCGTTGTCGTCGAGCGTCTGCTCGAGCATGAGCTCGACGGCACGTTCGCGTTCGAGACAGACTCGGGCCCGCGCGAGGTCGCGCTTCGATCGAAGGCCGACCGCATCGACGTGCTCGAGGGCGGCAGGCTGCGCGTCATCGACTACAAGCTCGGCAACGCGCCGGATCGAAAGCGCGCGCTTCAGCTGCCGGTCTACGGACTGTGTGCGCAGCAGGCGCTTGCGGCCGAGCGCGGGGGCGCGTGGTCGATCTCGCGCGCGAGCTACATCGCGTTCAAGGCGAAAAGCGGGTACGCCGATCTGAAGCCGCTCGATGCGGCCCTCCTCGAAGGCCAGACGCGGCTTCTCGAGGCGGTCGACGGCATCGAGCGCGGCCGCTTTCCGGTGATGCCTGACGAACCCTTCCGCTGTACATGGTGCGCATATCCATCGGTGTGCCGAAAGGACTACGTCGGCGATGAGTGAACAACCATCGC
>JBOGIZ010000284.1:0-2559 GCA_050747805.1 Vicinamibacterales bacterium
CGGCGGACGCGGCGCGGCGGGCGCGGCTCAAACCGCCGCTCCCAACCAGGCGGCGGCGCAGTTCGGCGGGCGCGGCATCGCGAGCGGCGTCAACGACACCGCCATGGGCCTCTATCGCACGGACGACAGCGGCGCGACGTGGCACAAGGTGAACAACGAAGACGCGCGGCCGATGTACTTCAGTCAAGTCCGCGTGGATCCGAACGACCCCGACGTGGTCTTCATGGCCGGCGTGAAGCTGCACCTCACGACCGACGGCGGGAAGACCATCAATACGAACGTCACGCGGACCGCGCACGACGATGTCCACGCGATCTGGATCGACCCGTCCAACTCGCGCCACGTGATGATCGGCGACGATGGCGGCCTCGCACAGACGTTCGATCAGGCGAAGACGTGGCTGTTCTTCCCCAACCTGCCGGTCGGGCTCTTCTATCACGTGAGCTACGACATGTCGGTGCCGTACAACGTGTGCGGCGGCATGCAGGACAACTACGACTGGTGCGGTCCGAGCCAGGTACGCAGCACTCCCGGGATCGCCAACTATCAGTGGACGACGCTCCAGGGCGGCGATGGCTTCGTCGTGCTGCAGGATCCAAAAGAGAACCGCGTCATCTACAGCGAGACGCAGGACGGCAACATGGTGCGCGTCGATCGCACGACCGACGAAACCGAATCGATCCGTCCTATCCCCGCTCCGGGCGAACCGCCGTACCGCTGGAACTGGGATACACCGTTCGTGATGTCGCCGACCGACCCGGCGGTCGTCTACACGGCCGCACAGAAGGTGTTCCGGTCGCCCGATCGCGGTCTGACGTGGACGGCCATCAGTCCAGACCTCACGAGCAACGAGAACCGCGACGACATCGTGACGATGGGCCTCAAGGGCAGCGACATCACGATTTCGAAAGACGACGGCATCTCTGCGTGGCCGACGATCGTGTCGCTCGCGGAATCGCCGAAGCATCCGGGCCTCATCTACGCGGGCACCGACGACGGGAATCTGCAGGTCACGAAGGACGGCGGCAAGAACTGGATGAAGGTGTACGACAAGCTGCCGAACGCCCCGAAGGGCGCGTGGGTGTCGCGCATCGCGCCGTCGCGCTTCGACGAGGGCACGGTCTACGTCACGATCGACGATCACCGGCAGAACAACTTCGGCACGTACGTCTACGTCAGCACCGATTACGGCCAGACATGGAAATCGCTCGCCGGCAATCTCGGCAGCTTCGGCGAAGTGGTGCTGAAGTGCGTCACCGAAGACCAGAAGAATCCCGACGTCCTCTACCTTGGGGCGGAGACCGGGCTGTTCATCAGCGTCGATCGCGGCCAGACGTGGTACTACCCGCACACGAACCTGCCGGATGTGCGCATCGACGAGATCACGCTCCATCCGCGCGACAACGCCATGCTGCTCGCCACGCACGGCCGCGCGATCTGGATCCTCGATCATCTCGAGCCGATCCAGGAGTACGCCGCCGCGCAGAAGACGGAGGCGAAGCTCTTCACGCCGGCGCCGTCGTCGATGTACCGGCGTCCGGCGAACGATCGCAACTACGAATTCTGGGGCGACCAGACGTTCTTCGGCGAGAACCCGCCGCAGGAAGCGGTCATCTCGTACTACCTGAAGAACAAGGCGACCGCCGTCTCACTGAAAATCACTGACGCGGCGGGACGTGATATCCGCGACCTCTCCGGTCCGGTGCTTGCGAAGGCAGACCAGCCCGGCATCAATGCGGCGTGCTGGGATCTGCGCGTCGATCCCAATCCCGCGCCGCCGGGCGCCGAGGGGCGCGGCGGACGCGGAGGACGTGGCGGTGGTGAAAACAGCCCACCCGCGCAGAATCCCTTCGGCGCCGGCTGCGCCGAAGGCGGCGGCAGGGGTGGCGGCGGATTCGGCGGCGGCGGCGTCAACCCCGGACCGTGGGTGCTCGCCGGCACGTACAACGTGTCGCTCATCGTCGACGGCAAGACGGTCGACACGAAGCCGCTGCGCGTCGCCGACGATCCGGACGTCGGCCTGACGGCGATGCAGCGCAAGCAGATGTTCGACATGGCGATGGAGATGCACGAGCTCCAGCGGCGCGCGACGGAGGCGTCGGAGGCCGTCGCGTCGCTGAATCGCCAGATGGGCGAGCTGTCGCCGACGATCGAAGGCCGAAGCGATATGCCCGCCGACGTGAAGACGTCGTTCGACGCGCTCAAAAAACAGGTCGCCGACGTGATGCCGCAGCTCGCGGCGCCGGCCGGCCGCGGCTTCGGCGGCGGCGGACGCGGCGGCGGAGCCCCAACGGTCGCCGGCAAGATTGCGCAGGCGAAAAACGGCATGATGGGCGGCCTCTGGCCGACCGCACAAACGCTGAAGACATACAGCGAGGCGAAGGTCGATGCGCCGAAAATGCTCGCCGCGGCGAACACGGCGATCGCGCAGGCCCAGACGGTCTCGGCGTCGCTTGCGAAGTACAACGTGACGCTGACGGTCCCGGCGCCGATCGCCGCGCCCGCGGCGAAGGCGGCGAAGAAGAAGTAGGGGTCGGGGGTCGGAGGTCGGAGGTTGGA
>JBOGIZ010000285.1:0-2775 GCA_050747805.1 Vicinamibacterales bacterium
CCGCTTCGCCGGCGCGCTCCGGTCGCGTGGCTCGCTCGCGGCGCTCGCTCGCGCAGCGATACGCGATTCATGAGATGAGTTCTACTGAGCGCGTCGTGGGTGGAGCGTTTCGCGGAGAAATCCCTCTGAGCGTGCCGGACTCGCGTCAGACGGCAGAATGCTCCACAGGCGCCAGAGGTCCGCGCGGGGTGTACCACGCGTCAAGTCCCCGGGGCCCCGCGCTTCCGCCGACAAGCCGCCGGCGGAGCGTTCTGCCGGCGCGCGAAGCGGGATTTCGGAGCGAAACGCTCCGGCCGCGACGCGCGAACTATGACGTCCCTGCGGCCGTAGACGCGCGCTCTCTCTCCTATTGAGTCTTGAGCGCGGCGATCGGATCCGTGTGCGAGGCGCGATGCGCGGGACCCATACTGGCGAGAGTCACAATCGCGAGCGTCAGCAGCAGCGTGAGCCCATACACGACCGGATCGTAGGGGCTGACGCCGATCAGCAGCGAGCGAAGCGCCCCGGTGAACCACAGCGACGCGCTGAGGCCGGCGAGGCCGCCGCCCACTGCCGGAATCAACGCCCCTCGCAGCACGAGCCGCCGGATGCGATCTGCGTCGGCGCCCAGCGCGATGCGGATGCCGAGCTCCTTCGTCCGCTGCCCCACTTCGTGCATCACGATCGCGAAGACGCCGACGAACGTGAGGAGCACCGCAATCGCAGTCAGGGTGCCGAGGACGATCGCGAGAAAACGCGGCTGGGCAAGCTGTCGCTCGAAGACCTCGAGCGGGTGCATGCTCACGGTCGTTCCGGGCTCGATCTCGGCTGCGACGGCTTGCAGCTCTTTGTCGGTTGCGGGGCCGCCGGGTGCGCGCGACAAGAACGACAACGGCCCTGAACTCTTGCCGAACGGCACGAACCCGCTGCCACGCTGGAACCCGACGCCTATCAGATCTGAACGTACTGTCTGCACGACTCCGACAATCGTCCGCGGTGTGCCGTCCAGCTCTTTGACGGCTCGACCGATCGGGTCGGCACCAGGCCACAGAAGATTTGCGGCGCGTTGATCGACGACAGCGACCGGCGCGTTCGAGAAGGCTTCCTGATCGGTGAACACACGACCTCGAACGATCGTGATTCGCATCACATCGAAGAACGTGCCGCTCACCGGCCATGCTTCGACTGGCGCAAGCCGGACCGGCGCGTCGAGTCGCGTGAGCGCGGTGTTGAGGTTCCGTCCGGGCAGTCCACCGGCGGCGGCCAGCTGCCCGCCGAGCCGGCTGCGCAGGGTTTCGTAGAGCTGGCGGCTCGATTCGCGGAGCCGTGGACCGTCCCGGCTGACGGCGTCGGGAAAATCCGGTGCAATCTCAACGACGCCACGACTGTCGAATCCCACACGAGTCTCAGCAAGCGTCAAGAAACTCCGTACGATCAGCAATCCAGTCACTAGCAGCGCGACCGCGGCGGTCGTCTGCACGAAAATCAGGGCCGGATCGCTTCCAACGATCCGGTGGACGTGGTTGTCGCGGGGCGCGGCCTCGATCGTGTCGCGTACTTCGCCAAACGAGGCGCGAATCGCCGGCGCGATGCCGAACACGGCAAGCGTGCCGAGGACGATCGATCCCGTGATGATCGCAATCCGCCAATCGAGCACCGGGGGCACGATCTGATACGCGTGCAGGCTCCATGGGAGATGCGCCATCGCCAGACGGGACAACACGCCGCCCGCGGCGAACGCGGCGATCCCCCCCGCGATCGCCAGTAATAGCACCTCAATCGACAGCTGACGCACGAGGCGCCACCGCGAGGCACCGATTGCCCGCCGGACGCCGAATTCCCGTCTGCGCGCCCGCAGGCGCGCCGTCGTCAACTGCGCGAGATTGGCGCTCGCGAGCAGCAGAATGCACAGCGTCGCGGCCAGGAGCATGGCAACCGGCGTCCGGACGTCGCCGAAGATTGAATCTCGCAGCGGCGTGAAGTGCACCCGGCGATTTCGTTCGAACGCCGGATAGTCCTGCTCGACGCCGCGCATGATGCCCTGCATCTGAGCGGCCGCGGCAGCGACGCTCACTCCTGCCTCGAGCCGTGCGATCGGGTAGCTGAGGGAGTTCGGCTGCGCGTACCTGGGATCTGATAGATCGAACCTGCGTGGTATGAGCACGGCAGGTTGTTCATTGATTCGATCCGGAAGGAAGAAGCTGCGCGGAAGAACTCCAACGATCTGGTACGTATGCCCGCCGGATCCGGTAAACGTCAGCCGCTCAGTCAACACATCGGGACGACCGCCGAACACGTCCCTCCACACCGTGTCGGTGATGAGCGCGACGTCGGCCCGTGAATCGTACTCATCGTCGCGAAACGTCCGCCCCAGAACCGGCGCGACCCCCAGCGCCGGTAGAAGGCCCGGCGTGATCGCATATGAAATCGAGACGGCGGTTGCGGTGCCGATCGGTCCGATATCGACCGGCCCATGGAACTCGCCGACGTTCTCGAACGCGCCACCTGCCGTTTCGGCGCGCACCTCGTCGGGAACGTGGAGGTGATCGAGGCCCCCGGACATGACGAAGAGCCGGTCCGAATGCGGAAACGGGAGCGCGCGGAACAGGATCGGATCCGCGACCGTGAGCACCGCCGTGACGGCGCCGACGCCGAGCACGAGTGTGACCACGACCGCGGCCGCAAATCCCTGGTTGCGTCGAATCTGCCGAACGGCCGAACGAAGATCCTGAGCCGCCGCGTCGAGCCACCGCCAGATCCAAATATCGCGCGCGTCCTCGCGCGCGAGCGTCACGT
>JBOGIZ010000286.1:0-4386 GCA_050747805.1 Vicinamibacterales bacterium
GGCGACGCCCCTCGGATTATGATGAGAAGGCATGCACAGGATCGAACCCGCGCGGCTGAAGCCGGGCGTTTCCGTCGGAGATATTCCCGGTTACACCGCCCGCGCCGCCGCGGCCACTGAAGAGGCCGAGCGACGGATCCGCGGCAGGGCGCTCATCATCTGGGATCGAAAGAGCCCCACCCCGAAAAAGCTCGACGCGATCGACACGGATCAGATCACGCCGGCGGCCGATTGTGTGTCCGAGAGTCTCGACACGCTCGACGAGCGGTGGAAAGCCGGATCGTTCCGCTATCTGATGCCCGATTTCCGCGAGCGCGTGCACCGCGGAGAGACGTTCGTCATCGCGGGCGATCGCTTCGCAATTGGCTCATCGCGCGAGATGAGCCCCGCCGGGTTGAAGGGAGTCGCCGAAGAAACGGGCCGGCAGATGGTGATCGTCTGCGGCCACAACATGGGCGACATCTTCCGCAGGAACGCGTTCAATCTCGGCCTGCACGTCGTGCAGAGCCCGGAGGCGGTCGCCGATGCGCGCGACGGCGACGAATTCACGTTCGACCCCGTCACGCGCCAGCTCACCAACGCCACAAAGGACAAGACCTACACGCCGGTGCCGCTCTCGCCAAAGGAGGACGAAATCCGCCGGAGCGGCGGGATCTTCGACGTGGGCCGGCGTGAATTCCGCGCGTCGGTCGAGACCAAACCAGAGATCGACTGGCCGGACGCGTCCGCCGCGCGCCGCATGACTACGACAGAACAGATCATCTGGGCGCACCGCGTCGACAAGGATCTGACGCCGGCGGAACTCACGCCTGGAACGACCGTCCGCGTGTACGCGGATCTGCTGCCCGCCTCGGACGGGACCGCGCCCTTTGCGATTCATACGTTCAACCAGATCACCGGCGGGAACGCGATCGATCCGCGTCAGGCGGCCGTCGCCAACGATCACTTCGTCTTTACCGGCAAGGCGGCCGACGAAAAGCAGACGAGCATCGGAAGAGCGTTCGCGGCGCACCACGGCATCGTCAAGCCGTATTACGCCACGCCCGGCGACGGGATCTTTCACTTCTATTTTCCGGAGCAGGGGCTCGTCATGCCAGGCCAGTTCATCCCGGGGGCCGACTCGCACAGCCGCGCATACGGCGCCTACGGTGCGGTCGGCATCGGCGTCGGATCGACGACGCTGGGGTTCGGGTGGGCGACGGGCTACATCTATTTCACGCTCGCGAAGGCGCGGCGTGTCGTATTTCGAGGGCGTCTCCAGCCGTGGGTCAGCGGGAAAGACATTGTCCTCGAGCTGCTGCGGCAGTGGGGCGCGAAGCAGTCGCAAGGGATGTCGGTCGAGCTCGTTGACGCCAATCGACAGCTGCCGATCGCCTATCGCAACACGATCGCGAACATGATGGCCGAGGCCGAGGCGCTGAACGGCATTTTCGCGCCCGACGAGACGACGTATGCGTGGTATCGGAAGAAGGGTGTCGTCGAGCTCCCATATCCGGCGATCGCGCCGGGAGCGGAGGCGCACTACGAGATCGACGAGACGATCGATCTGTCGAGCGTGCGGCCGATGATCGCGAAGCCGTTCAGTCCGGGCAACGCGTTTCCAGCGGACGACATCGCGCGCGAACGGATCACGTTCGACAAGGCGCTCATCGGATCGTGTACGAACGGCAGCTACGACGATCTGCTACAGGCCGCGCTCGTGCTGCGCGCTGCGCGCGCCGCGGGCGCGGGAAAAGCCGAGCGCGAATTCCGGATCTTTCCGGGGTCGGGCGGTGTGGCCCGCCAGATTGAGCAGCCCGATGTGCGGCTTGGCGGCGACTCGATCGCGCAGGTCTTCCGCGCCGCCGGCGGCGAGATTCGCCAGTCGTGGTGCGGGCCGTGCTTTGGCCAGGGACAGGACGCGCTCGCGCCCGGCCAGCGCGCGATCACGTCGTTCAATCGCAACTGGCAGAACCGCATGGGGCTTGGCGGCGAAGGCTACCTCGCCAGCCCCGCCGTCGTCGCGGCGTCCGCGCTCCTCGGCTACATGGCGCCGCCGAGTGAACTCGGCTTGGCGTGGGATGCGGAACGGTTTGGCGTTTGAATAATTGGTGAATTGGCGATTTGGTGAATTGGTGAATTGAGTTGGTGAGTTAGCGAATTCAATTCAATTCACCAACTCACTAATTCACCAATTCACCAATTCACCAATTCTCCCTATCCCCACCGCGGAAGCCAAGCCTCGTCCAGACAGGCGAGAGGCTGCCAAACGACTTGCGACCCGTGAAGGCGTATCCGCCCGGGATGTTCTTCGCCTTGGTGGTCGAGCTGAAGAGCGACGTTTAGTTGGCGCTTTCCGCGTGGGATGCGGCATTGAAAGGGATTCAACTCTGTGATACAAAGTTATGACTGGAGGACGTCTCGATGAGCACGTTGCCGATCAAACAACCGAGTGCCCTGGCTCCGATCGCGATGTCAGGCGCGGCGTTCGCCGTGTGCGTGGGTTACGCCGCGATATTCGGGACCGCGCGGCAGAGCGACGAGGGCACCGCCGCCCACCTGTGGCAGTTGCTGATGGTGGGCCAGATGCCAGTCATCCTGTATTTCGCAGTAAGGTGGCTGCCCAAGGCGCCGCGGCACGGCCTGCTGATCCTGGTCTTGCAAATCGGCGCCGCGCTGGCGGCGATGTTTCCAGTCTGGTGGTTCGGATGGTGACCGCGGGCGATGGACGTTTTGTCACTGACCGCGATCGCACCAACGCGCTAGTAATGGGTCTCCGGCAGGAGAGGCAGGCGTTGGCCCTTCACAGAACGGACCGCCAGCTACCTTCTAGGACGCCTCGGCGCGCGCGATGACCCGCGAGGCCGCGGACTTCTTTGGCTTGCGAATTGTGTCGCCCAGCGCCGTGAATGATACAAGTCCATGGATCGAGCGCGCGCTGACATGCGGACCATTCTGATCGCCGTCGTGGGTCTCCTCGCGTGTGCAGCCTCCGCGGCGCCGCCGGCGGCCCCGCACGTGCCGGTCGTCGTCGAGTTGTTCACGTCGGAGGGCTGTTCGAGCTGTCCTCCGGCCGACGGCGTCCTCAGCACGCTGGCCGCCGAGGGCAGCGTGGGCGGCGCACAGGTGATTCCGCTCGGCATGCACGTGACCTATTGGGATCAGCTTGGCTGGAAGGATGCGGCGTCGCTGCCCGAGGCGACCGCGCGTCAGCAGGCCTACAGCCGCCTGTTCGGCGCTGACGGCATGTACACGCCGCAGGCGGTGATTGACGGGACGGCTCAAGCCGTCGGGAGCGATGAAGGGTCGATCGTGCGCGCGCTTCAGCGAGCCGCGTCGCGGGTTCACGTGCCGATCGCCGAAAAGCTGTCGGCCGACGGCGCCGACGCGATCGCGGCGGACGTGACAATCGGCAGCGTGCCGGCCGACACCAGGGAACCGCTCGACGCGCAGCTGTTTCTGACGGAAGACGGCATCACGTCGAATGTACGGCGCGGCGAAAATGCCGGGCGCACGTTACGGCACGACGCGGTCGTGCGCGGCGTCTCCGCTCTCGTGCCGGTCCCGTCCAAAGGCCCGCTTCGCATCCGGCTCGCCCTGAATCCGGCGTGGCAGCGCGATCGACTGCACGCCGTCGCCGTCCTGCAGGGACGTCAGAGCCTGCGCATCTGGGGAGCGGCCACGGTCCCCGTAACCGATCACCAGTTGCCACTAGCCGGTCACCAGTAGCCGGTCACCAGGCGAAGTCGCTCGCGAGTGATCCACCGATGAGCTGGCTCGCGGCCGTGCGGTACGGCGCGAGCCGTGCAGGCGTGTCCGGCCGCGGCCGCAGGTCCACGGACGGCGGCGGAAATTGTAAGAGAAGGAGCGCGAGGGCGAGCGGACGGACGATCGGCAAGCGCGCAATTGTATTTGATGCATAATTTTGGTGCGGGCATGACGCCGTCCCTCGAACTCGTTGTTCGCCATTCGGACCGCGTTCATGCGCTTGCCCCCGGCCAGGAGCTGACCGTCGGGCGCACGCGGGACAACGACGTGCAGCTCGATGATCCCAGCGTGTCCCGCCAGCACTGCACGATCGTGCACCGCGACGGCGTTCTGCACATCCACGATCGCGAGTCGGTGAATGGCACCCATATCAATGAGCGCACCGTCACAGACGGAACCGCCAAGCCCGGAGACATCATCCGGCTGGGGGCCGCGGTGCTCGACGTCCGAGTGCAGGGCGATACGCACGAGCGGCGCAGCGACACGGTCCTGGTCGTCGACGAATCGGCGGTCGAATCGATCATCCAGCGGCGCATCGAGCCTTCCAGTCTGGAGTGGCTGTCCTCGCCCGACGAAGGCTCCGGGGCGCCGGAGCTGGCGCTGCTCAAGCGCGCGCAGCGCCACATGTCGACGCTGCAC
>JBOGIZ010000287.1:0-7156 GCA_050747805.1 Vicinamibacterales bacterium
GCTCTACCTCCTCGCCGAGACCTGTCTCGAGCGGATTCTGGAGGAGATCGCGCGCCTCCGGCCGGCGCTCGTCATCGTCGATTCGGTGCAAACCGTCTTCTCGCTGAAGTTTCAATCGGCGCCCGGCAGCATCGGCCAGGTCCGCGAGGCGGCGACGCAGCTGCTGTTCGCCGCGAAAGGACAGAACATCCCGGCGTTCCTCGTCGGCCACGTCACGAAGGACGGCAGCCTCGCGGGGCCGAAAGTGCTCGAGCACATCGTCGACACGGTCCTCTATTTCGAGGGAGAGAAGCACCACTCGCATCGCGTCGTGCGCGCCGTGAAGAATCGCTTCGGCGCGGTCAGCGAACTGGGTGTGTTCGAGATGACAGGAAAAGGCCTCAAGCCCGTCTCGAACCCGTCTCAGCTCTTTCTCGCCGAGCGTCCCGCCGACGCGCCCGGCTCGGCGGTCTTGTGCTGCATGGAAGGTTCGCGCCCGTTGCTGGTCGAAGTGCAGGCGCTCGTCAGCACGTCAACCTACGGGAACGCGCGCCGGATGGCGAGCGGGATCGACCAGAATCGGCTCGCGCTGCTGCTCGCGGTGCTCGAAAAGCGCGCGGGCCTCAACCTGCTCGGCGAAGACGTCTTCGTCAACATCGCAGGCGGCATGACGGTCGACGAGCCGGCGGCGGATCTCGCGATCGTCACGGCCGTGGCGTCGAGCTTCCGCAACCGCCCCGTGCATCAGGCCACGGCGGTGTTCGGCGAAGTCGGTCTGGCGGGCGAAATACGCGGCGCGCCGCAGGCAGCGCTGCGCGTGCGCGAAGCCGCGCAAATGGGTTTTACGCGGATCATCGCGCCCCACGACAACGTCGCCCCGGATGAGGCGCCCTCGGGCTGCGAAATCATCACGGTCAAGACCGTCGGGGAAGCGCTCGATCAGTTGATCGACTGATCCTGGGTAAAGAACATCTGGCATCTGGCAACCGGCCGACGGGTGTCACGGCACGTCAATCTCCAGCGGCACCACAATCGTGCCCCAGTGCAGCGTGAGCTGCGCGTGCGTGCCGTCGACTGCCGGAAACGAAAACATCAGCGTTTCCATGTGCGGCCCCGATTTTGGCGTCACCTCGACTTTCAGAAAATCCTGGTCGGCGTATCGCGCGTATTGGGTATGCAACACCGGATGCGCGCGGTTGAAAATGATCGTCCATTTCGCGGGGCCGGCCTGCGCCCAGACGGTGTAAGTGCCGGCAGGCAGCGTCTGGCCTTCAACTTTGATGTCGGTCGTCGTCGTGAACGTTGTGCACTCGTTCGCGCCAGGACACCAGACGCGATCGTAGGGAATCAGCTTGCCTGGCAGGTCGCGCCCGCGCGCGGTCGGCCGGTCGTATTCGATAGTGATTCGGGTCGCCGCGATCTCCTGACTCACCGTGCCGTGCTGGCTCAATTTAATGGCCGGTTGCTGCTGGCCGAGCAGCAGAGCGAACACCATCGGGACCATCCTGCGATCTTAGTCACATTTCGGTGCGCGACGGCCGGCAATGGTGGTATATCCTCCACCGGCTGTGCGCCAGAGGTCCTTTCTGTGTTTCGTCGTCATTGGGTGGCTCGCCGCATGTGGCCGGGGAGTGCAGTCGCCCTCCCGCGCGACGGGTCCGGTTTCGGCGGTCGTCGCGCCGAAGGGGCCGCGTGCGCTCCGTGATGTCACCTTCGAGCGGACACCCGCGCGTCTGGCGCGGGGCCGATATCTCGTCGAAGGCGTCCTGCAATGCTTCATGTGCCATTCCGATCGCGATTGGTCGAAGCCGGGGGCGCCGCCGATGGCGGGCCGCGAAGGCGCCGGCCATGTATTCGAGAATGCCCCATGGCTCGTGGCGCCGAATATCACGCCCGATCGCGAAACCGGCGCGGGCACATGGACGGACGACATGTTCGCGCGCGCGATTCGCGAAGGGTTTGGGCATGACGGCCGCGTGCTTCACCCGCAGATGTGGTACGACGCGTTCCGCCATCTGTCGGACGAAGATCTCGCGTCGGTGATCGTGTATCTGCGATCGCTGCCGCCGGTGCGGCACGCGCTCCCCGCCACGAAGTTGCCCGCAGGACATCCGCCTCTTATGGATCCCGTTCCGCTCACAGGCCCTGTTGCGCCGTCGGATCAATCGACAGCGATCGCACGCGGACGCTATCTCGTAAGGATTGCGGACTGCATGGGTTGTCACACGGCGTTCGAGGCCCCTCTCGTGCCGGGATTGTTTGCGGGTGGCAATCCAATCATGTCGCCCGGCCGTCCGGTGCGGTTCAGCGCGAACCTGACGAGGGCGCCGTCGGGCATCGGGTCGTGCTACACGCCGGAACTGTTCCGGGACGTGCTTCGTACCGGCCATCTGAAAGGGCGCGCGATCGACCCGGCCATGCCATGGATCGTCTTCGGCCGCATGACGGATCGGGATCTCGATGACGTGTTCGCGTATCTGCAGTCGCGGCGCCCTGTCGATCATCTCGTCTCGAACACCGATCCACCGACGATGTGTCCAGTGTGCGGTCAGAAGCATGGGCTCGGCGATCGCAACAAGCCCAAGATTCGCGCGACGGTCGACGTCGACACGACACACTTCGCCGAGTACGCCGGCGACTATCTGTACGACGACGGTCTTCTCATGTCGATTTTTGCGGAGCGGAATCGAGTGCTTCTGCAGTACCAGCACGTCGGTCCGAAGATTCCGCTCACGGCGATCTCGCAGACCGAGTTCACGGCCCAGGAAATTCCCGACGTGATCACGTTCGTCCGTGACCGGGCGGGGCGAGTGACGGGCATGCTGACGAACGTCGACGACCTCGGCGTACGGATCAGATAACCGGAAGCCTCACTTCAGCATTCGGCATTCGTCATACAGCATTCTCATGCCCTGGTTCGTTCGCGGCGATCTCGACGGCTTCTTCGGTCTCGCGACCGACAATCTCGTACAGCTGCTGCTGATCGACGCACTCTGCCGGGGCGTGCTCGGATTTCCCTCCGATCTGGTGTACGGACGCATTCTGCCTGGCGCTGCCGTTTCGATCCTTGTTGGAAACGTGGCGTATGCGCTGCAGGCGCGGGAACTCGCGCGCCGCACGGGCCGCAGCGACGTGTGCGCGTTGCCGTATGGGATCAACACCGTCTCGCTTTTCGCGCACGTGTTTCTCATCATGCTGCCTGCGGAACTGATGGCGGCGGCCGCCGGCGCCGCGGATCCCGCGCGGGTCGCGTGGCACGCCGGTCTCGTCGCCACGCTCGGCTCGGGTGCGATCGAGCTCGCGGCGGCGCCGTTCGCGGAGCGCGTTCGCCGGGCGACGCCCCGCGCGGCGCTCCTCTCGACGCTCGCCGGCATTGCGCTCAGTTTCATTTCACTCGGCTTCCTGTTTCGCACCTTTGCGCGTCCGCTCGTGGGGTTGACGACGCTGGCGATCGTGATGCTCACCTATTTCGGACGCGTGCGCTTTCGCGGACGGCTGCCGGGCGGAATTGTGGCGGTTGCGATCGGCACGCTCGTCTCGTGGATGACGGGTGTGGCGCCGGTTGGGGCACGGCCTGCCGCCGGCGCGGCTCTGCACCTTCCTGTGCCGGTCATCGGCGATTTGCTGGCTTCGTTGGGCGGCGGCTATCTGCTTCCGTACCTGTCGGTGATCGTGGCGATGGGTCTCTTCAACGTGCTCGGCTCGCTGCAGAACATCGAGTCGGCCGACGCGGCGGGCGACCAGTATCCGACGGCGAGGTCGCTCACGATCAACGGCGTTGGCAGCGTCGCCGCGGCGCTCTTCGGTTCGGCGTTCCCCACGACGATCTATATCGGGCACCCCGGATGGAAAGCGCTCGGAGCCCGCGCAGGCTATTCGATGCTGAACGGCGCGTTCGTGACCATCGTCGCGCTGACGGGCACGCTCGCGTGGATCGCGTGGGCGATTCCGATCGACGCCGGAATGGCGATCGTGCTCTGGATTGGGATGATGATCGTCGCGCAGGCGTTCGACGCAACGCCGCGCGCGCACACGCCGGCCGTCGTGATGGGATTATTGCCAGGGATCGGCGCCTGGGGCGCACAGCTTGCGAAGAACGGCCTCCGTGCGGCCGGACTCGGCGTCGCGGGCCACCCGTTCACCGCTTCGCTCGTGGCGGAATTCCAGAAGAACGATACCTGGATCTCAGGGGCCTTCGCGATCGAGCAGGGGTTTCTTTTTACGGCCATGTTCTTGTCGGCCGCTGTGGTCGGGGTCATCGAACGCCGCTGGACGGCAGCCGCCGCCTGGTGTCTCGGTGCAGCGGCGTTATCGGCGACCGGTCTGATGCACTCATATCAATGGACGCCGGCGGACACGACGCTCAGGTTGTCGCCGGCGTGGCCGTTCGTCTTCGCATATCTGGCGATGGCGCTGTTGTTTTTCACCGCCCGCTGGACGACGGAACGGTTGTCGGTCGGCAGCGCCGCGAACGAGCGTTAGAGAGGGTCTGAAATGTCATCGAACGACCTCACGACGCGATGCGTGTGTGCCGGCTGGGGCCGATTGCCTTGTCTTTCGGAGAAGATCGTGGCGAATCCGGCCATGCGCGCGGCGTGCAGCTCGGAGACGACGTCGGAAACGAACGCGATCGCGCCGGGCTCGAGCCCGACGGTCTTGGCGAGGCGGACGTAGCTGCCGGGATCGTTCTTTGGCCCGACGGCCGTATCGAAGTGATGGCTGATAAACGGCGTCAGATCGCCGGCGGCGGTGGTGCGAAACAGCCATTGCTGGGCGCGCACGCTACCGGACGAATAGATCGCGATCGGCACGCCCGCGTCGCGCCATCGCATGAACGCGCGCGGCACATCCTCGAACACCTGTCCGGCGAGCGAGCCGTCCTTGTAGCCCTCTTCCCAGATCCGCCCCTGCAGTTCCTTCAATGCGGGCGATTTGCGATCCTGATCCATCAGCCACTCGGCGTAGCCCTTGGCACTCCAAGGCGGTACGACAGCGCTCCGGCGTCGATCGACGGCGTGTTCGCGATGGAGACGACCGATGATCTTCAATCCGTCGATCGAGCGGCCGTTCCGTTCGAGAAACGGCGCGAGATGCGAGCGGGCGTACGGGAACAACGTCTCGGTGACGAACGAGATCGGCGTGGTCGTGCCTTCGATGTCGAGCAGGATCACCCGCGCGCCACGTACGCGGGCCCGAAGCACACCGGCTCGAAGCCCTTGTCGACGCCGCTGTCGGTGTAGTGCGGCGTCCAGCCTGAAACGTCCCGGAACAGACGGATCGCGCGGATACGCCGGTCGGAGCAGAGATCGAACCAGTGATGCGTGCCGCGGGGCACGCGGATCAGATCGCCGGCCTCGACTTCGATCGCGAAGACCGGCCCGACGGCAGGATGTACGTGAAAGAGCCCGCGGCCCTCGATGATGAAGCGGACTTCATCCTCGTCGTGCCAGTGCTCGCGGCTGAACTTTGCGAGCATCCCCTCGAGATTCGGCGTGTCGGGCTTGACGTCGATCACGTCTGTCGTGGCGTATCCGCCGCGCCGCTTCAGCGCGTCGACCTCCCGCGCGTAGGCGGAGAGAATGTCATCCGCCGACGAATTCGGCGCGATGGGATGCTCGGGCGTCCAGCGCTCGTACTCGATGCCGTACCGCCCGAGAAACGCCCTTACCTGGGCCAAGTCTCGGACCGTGGCGTTCTCCTCTGGAATCTTCACGAGCGCCATGGCGTGCTCCCTTCGTGCTCTTATGGACTGTCCCGTCCGATGCTCTCGAGCAGGAACTCCAGAATCTCGACGTGCCGTCTGGCGTCAGCGATCGTCCTTCCCCAAGTGTACAACCCATGGCGGCGGAGCAGGAATCCGTGGCAGTCGGGGTGGGCCTCGAGTGTGCGTCGCACCTCGATGGCAAGCCGGGTCATGTCCTGGTCGTTGTCGAGGATCGGCAGCCACTCGCGATGGTCGTGCGTCGTGACGCCGGCGAGGCCTTTGAGCATTTCGTAGCCGTCGATCGCGATGCCCCCGCGCGCGGCGAACCGCTCGGAGAGGACGGTGCTCCAGATGGAGTGTGTGTGCAGCACCGCCGCAGCACCGCGCGCCGACACGATCTCCACGTGCAGTCGCCCTTCGGCGGATGCCGCACGCTCCAACGCGATCCCATGTTCGTCCACCTCGAGAATGTCGTCTGGTGCGAGTTCTCCCTTGTGGGCGCCGCTCCGCGTGATGGCGAGCCGCAGCGGATTGCGGCTCACGACGGCGCTGAAGTTGCCGCTCGTGCCGAGCACCCAACCGCGCGCATCGAAGCGCCGTCCTACCGCAATGAGTTCGTCGACAACCATCGCGATCCCGCACTCTACTATGATGACTGCCGGTGGCGGACATGTTCCCGAGCATGCCCCTGGCCGCTCTGCGGGCCGAGTAAGATGAAGGGGTTTCATACGTGGAGCCATAGCGATGCGTTGGCATGTCATCATCCGTGCGTGTTTCGTCGCCGCGGTCGCGTGGGCCGCGTGGCTCGTGCGTCCGTTTCATCCATCGCCGGCAATCGACCTGGCCGTGGGCGCCGCGCTCGGCGGACTCGTGGTCATCATCGAAGCCCGGCTTCGTGAAACCGAGGTCACCGACCTACTGGGCGCCCTGATCGGCGGTGCCATCGGACTCGGCCTCGCGAAGACGATTGGCGCGGCGCTCTTCTGGGCGGACACTTCCGACAACCGCATCGTCTTTCTGCACAGCTTCATCCTGCTGGTGTTCCCGTACCTCGGGATTGTCATGGGCGCGCGCAAAGGCGAGTGGCTGGAGCCGCAGCGCCTCGTCGCGCTCTTCCGGGAAGCCGGACCGCAGCGGCGCTACCGGATCCTCGACACCAGCGTGATCATCGACGGCCGGATCGCCGACGTCTGCGAGACGGGTTTTCTCGACGGCACGCTCGTGATTCCGCAGTTCGTGCTGAAAGAACTGCAGATGGTGGCCGACTCCGCCGACTCGCTCAAGCGCAACCGGGGCCGCCGCGGCCTCGACATCCTGCAGAAGATCCAGAAGATGTCTGGCATGGACGTGATGATTTCCGACATCGACTTCCCCGACGTCCGCGAGGTCGATCTGAAGCTGATCGAGCTCGCGCGGACGCTGCAGGGGAAGATCGTCACCAACGACTTCAACCTGAACAAGGTCGCGCAGCTT
>JBOGIZ010000288.1:0-6237 GCA_050747805.1 Vicinamibacterales bacterium
GACCATTGTCGGCGATCACGATGCGCGCGACGGCGTTGGCGGCATCGTGCTCGGTCTCGACCGAGATGCGCGGGGCCGGCCGGTCCGGACCCGGCGCCGCCTGCGCGCCGCCGAGCGCCTCGATCGCGTTGTCCACGACGTTGATCACCACGCGCCGGAGCTGCTCCACGTCGACGCGCACCGGCGGCAGCGCCGGCGCAAACGCCCGGTCGATCTGGATGTGCGTCAGCAACCCGTTGTACAGCGCGAGGGAGTCGCTCAAGAGCGCGTTCAGATTCGACGCGACGGCGCGCGGGGCCGGCATGCGCGCGAACTGCGCGAACTCGTCCACGAGCGCCTTGAGCGACTCGACTTCGGCGACGATCGTCGTCGTGCACTCCTCGACGAGCGCACGCGAGGGCTCGGGCGCGCCGCCGAAGTGCCGCCGAATCCGTTCGGCGCAGAGCTGAATGGGCGTGAGCGGATTCTTGATTTCGTGCGCGAGCCGCCGCGCCACGTCGCGCCACGCCGCCACCCGTTGCGTCCGCACCAGCGGCGTCACGTCGTCGAACACGAGCACCGTGCCTTCGCGCGCCCCGCCTTCGCCTTGCAGTGTGGTCGCGGCAGCCGCGAGGTGGATTTCGCGGCCGTCGTGGCCGAGCGCGATCTCCTGCGCCGCCGGTTTGCTGGTGCCGTTCACGGTGCGGACGAGCGAGCCGAGCGGCTGCAAATCCTGGCGGAGGAATACTTGATCCGCCAACATGCCGACGGCCGCGCCGTCGATCTGCAGGAGCCGCGCCGCCGCGGCGTTCACCGTGCTGATCCGTCCGTCCGGACCGATCGACAGCACGCCGGTCGCGATCCGCTCGAGCACGGTCTCGATATAGCGGCGGCGCTCGTCAAGCTCCGAGTTCTTGCGCTCCATCTCGATCCGCGAGCGCTCGAGGCGCCGCTGGCTCGTGGCCAGCTCGCCGGCCATCGAATTGAACGCTTCCACGAGCGATCCGAACTCGTCGCGCGTTTCGGGGACGATGCGGTGATCGAGATGGCCGGCGCCGATCTCGCGCGCGCCGGCGGCGAGCATCTGGACGGGCCGCGTGATGCGCTTCGCGAGATACAAGCCGAGCCAGGTGGCGGCAACGAGCACCAGCAGCGTCATCATCAGGAACAGCGACTGGTACACGCCTTCCAGCGGCCGCTTGAGCACGCGCAGTTGACTGTAGTCTTCGTAGGCCTGCGCGATGCGGCGGGCATCCTGCGCGACGTCGCCGGACAGAAAGTCGCTGGCGATCACGATGCCCACGCGGACGCCGGACGCGTCCTTCACGAAGGCGCCCGCTCGCACGAGTTCGGCGCCCGACTCGAGCGGCTCGTGCGCTTCCGTGTCGCCGCTGCCCGCCGCGATTTTCGCGGCCATGCGATCCGACGAAGCGCGCAGATGGCCCGGCGGCAGCGACGGCGACTGGAGCGCGAACACCGGCGCGACGTCCGGCATGCCGTTCGCCCGAGGCTGCAGCCGGTAGATTTCAATCATCCCGACACGCCCTTCCATCACCGAGGGCGCCACGACCGCTTTCAACGCGTCAACGTCGCCGGCCTTCAGCGCCGCCGCCGGCACCGCCGAGGCCAGCCGTGCCGCCTGGTTTGCCACGACCGCCTCTCGATCGCGGTAGAAGATGCCCGCGATCGCGTTCGCCGACGTGAGCACGTCCGAAACCGGTTGGCTGAACCAGCGATCCGTCGTCTGGCCGATCAGCTCGCTGCCCGCAATGAGCACGAAGACGGACGGCACGATCGTCAGGCCGAGCAGCGCCGCGACCAGCTTCAATCGGAAGCGCGAGAACGGCAGGCCGCGCCGGCGCTCGACGACGAGCTTGATGACGTTGCGCGCCAGCACGAATCCCAGCGCCACCACCAGCGTGAGATCCGCCAGCGACAGCGCGTACAGAACCACCTCGCTCAGAAAATCAGGATTCAGGCGCGTCGTGCGGTCGGCGAGCGTGACGATGCCGATGAGACTCGCGACGAGGACGACCAGCCCGGCGAGGATCAGCCGCGGATTGTCGCGGAAGGGCCGGCGCTCCACCGCGCGCGGGACCGGCGCGGCCTTGCGTGGCGGCAGCACCGGGCGCGTCTGAACATCGCGGACAGTGGCCATGATCGTTCTCGCAGGAGGTCAGGAGGTCAGGAGGGCACGGCGATCACTACGCTCGGGAGAATACTCAGTGATCTCCTGGCCTCCTGCGATCGTCATCCCTTCCTCTGCAGTTCATCAATTTCACGTTTGAACTCGCCAACATCCCGGAACTGCCGGTAGACCGACGCGAACCGTACGTAGGCGACCTGATCGATTCGCCGCAGCTCTTCCATGATCCGTGCGCCGATATCGGTGGTCGTCATCTCGCGATCCGGACGGTCCTGCAGGTCCGATTCGATCCGGTCCGCGATGGCTTCGAGCTGCTGGACGCTGACGGGACGCTTCTCGCAGGCGCGCAGCAGTCCGCCAATGAGCTTCTGCCGGTGGAACGGCTCGGGGCGTCCGTCTTTCTTGAGGACGCGATATTCGATTTCTTCGATGTGCTCGCGGCTCGTGTAGCGCTTGCCGCACGCCAGACACTCGCGGCGGCGCCGGATGCTGTGGCCCTCCTTGCTCTCGCGCGAGTCCACCACCTTGTCGCCGAGATGGCCGCAGAACGGGCATTTCATTGGAGCGCCGGCTCCTCTTCCGCGAGCGATCGCATGCGTCCGAACGTCAAGCCCTCGCGCGTCATGAAGATGAGCCCGAGCAACGTAATCGGCACGAACGAAATGGCGTGCAAGACAATCGCGGCGCCGACCGCGCGATTCTCGTCCACGCCAAAAAACGTCATCACCGCAAGTTTGTACATCGCATGATATCCGCCAACGGCGCCCGGGGTCGGCGCCGCCACGCCAACGACGAGCAGCGTCATGACGAGAAACGACCCCAGATAGCTGAACGTCATCTCGAACGCGCGCGACACGATCCAGATGCCCGACGCGATCGACAGCCAGAGCGGGATCGACAAGATGAGCGAGACCGCGAGCCGTCCCGGCTGGCGGAGGACGCCGAGTCCCTGAGCAAAGGTTTCGACAAACCGCGCGACTCGCCGCGCCAGCCGCTCCGGAAGAATGCGCTCGATTTTGAGCGCCGCGCGGCCGAGCCGCTCCGGATGTCCCGCGAGCGTGAACAGGACGACGAGTCCGCCAACCGCAGCGCCCGCAGCGACGAGTCCGCCCAGCTTGACGTCGCCGTAGAGCGCCGGATGGCCCGCCAGCGAGGAAGGATCGACCGCCAGCACGAACACGCCGAACAGCAGCAGCACGGTGACCAGATCGAGCAGACGCTCCAGGACGATTGTCGCAAAGGCCGCGGTCGCCGAGAGACGTTCGCGCCGTGCGAGCAGGTAGGGCCGGAGCACCTCGCCGGCGCGCGCCGGAAGAAGAAAGCTCGCGGCAAACCCGATCACCGTCGTTCTGAACGCCACACCGAAGTGGGTCGGCCCGATCGGGGCGAGCAGGTACTGCCATCGCAGCGCGCGCAACGTATAGGAGACCATGGTGATGCCGACGCCCGCCACCAACAGGCTGACGCGCGCGTTCCGCATAACGCCCCACACATCCGCCAGGTTCGCTCCGCGCAGGAAATACGCAAGCAGACCGGCGGTCAACACAAGTACGAGGGCCGCACGGAATCGGGACCGCATGAAGGTTCTACCGTCGGGATTAAAATCCGGATGAGCCGCGGGTGACGACCGGCTCCGACTCTACTACAGAAAGCGCCGCCAAATCTATGGGAAAACGTGAGTTAGTGCTCATCGTCGCCTTTATCGTCGTCGGCGCGATCGTCTACCAGTTCACGTCGGCAGCCCCGGCGCCCGGCAGCGAAGGCGCCGGGATCTCCGCGATCTGGCGCGGCCTCGAGCGCCATATCAAGGGCGCTCGGGCGACGGCGACGGTCAATGCGAACAAGAGGGTCGCCGCGAGCGGCATCCAGGAACTCCGCGTCAATGTTTCGCGCTTCGGCGATCTGACGATCACCGGCTCGGATCGAAACGATCTCAACGCCGATTTCCACGTCACGGCGCGCGGTCTTGACGATGCTGAAGCTCGCGCGGCAGCCGCTGCGGTGGGACTTCAGATCGATCGCGCCGGCGATGCCCTCGTCGTCAGCACGACGCTCAAAAGCCCTATCCCCGGTCAGGTGCCGTCGCCGCAGATCGCCCTGACGCTCGACGTGCCGCGCCGACTGGCGCTTCGTGTGGGGGCGCACGCCGGCCGGCTGACCATCGCGCAGCTCGCGTCGGCGGACGTGGAGGGCTCGCGCGGCGACACACGCGTGACCGCCATTGCCGGCGCGGCAACGATTGACCAGGCATCGGGTACGCTCACGATTGACGACTGCGGCAGCTTGCACCTCAAGACTCGAAACGGTCGAGGCCATGTGACCGCGATCAACGCGACGGCGTCCATTACGGCCAGCGGCGGATCGATCATCCTCTCGGGGATTCGCGGGCCGCTCGACATCGAATCGCGCAACGCCGACGTGAGTCTCTCCGACAGTCCTGCCCTCGCCGGTCCGCTTCGCGTCAACGCCACAGGCGGCACCGTTCACGTCGCCGGGCTGCGAATCGACGCGCGTATCGAGGCGCGAAACGCCGCCGTGGACGTGGGCGTCGACTCGCCCGCTCCGATCAGCATCGAGACGACTCGCGGCGGCATCCACGTCACGCCGCCGGCTGCGGGATATACGCTCGACGCCGTCGCCACAGACGGCCGGGTGACGTTTGAAGACGGCGCGCTGACGCTCGCCGCAACCGATGCGGGTCAGACGGCAATGGGCCCGGTACGCGGCGGCGGCGCGACGCTCACGCTGCGCGCCTCACATGCGGATATCGAGGTCCGCCCGCACGCCAAGTAGGCGTTGCCCTTCCCTGTGATCGATTAGTCGGTGTGATCCGTGGGGCGTGATCCGTGGGGCGTGATCCGTGTCATCCGTGGCGGCTTCGGGCAGGTAGCCGAAAGCGATTCCGGTTTACACGCGGCGCGCACGGGTTTAGAGTGCAGCGTTATTCATGATTTCAACAGCCCCGATCCTCGAAACGTCCTTTCCCAATCTGAAACTCCACGGCCGCGGCAATGTGCGCGACATTTACGACGTTGAGTACGATGCCAGCAATGTCCTCCTGATCGTCGCCACCGATCGCATCTCCGCATTCGACTACGTCCTTGGTTCGGGCATCCCCGACAAGGGCAAAGTGCTGACCCAGCTCTCCGCGTTCTGGTTCGAGCGGATGGGCGACATGGTGCCGCATCACGTGATCGCGACCGACGTCGCGGCGTATCCGGCGGCGCTCAAGCCGTACGCCGACGTCCTTCGCGGCCGCTCGATGCTCTGCCGGCGCACGCGTCCGATCCCGATCGAATGCGTGGCGCGCGGCTACCTGTCCGGATCGGGGTGGAAGGAATATCAGCAGACCGGCAGTATTTGCGGCGTCGCGCTGCCGAACGGTCTCCGCGAGTCGGATCGGCTGCCCGAGCCGATCTTCACGCCGGCGACCAAGGCCGAGAGCGGCCACGACATCAACATCAGCGCACAGCAGGCGGGCGACATCATCGGGCGCGCGCTCGTCGATCGCCTGAAGTCGCTCTCGCTCGAGATCTATCGCCGCGGCTGCGCGCACGCGGAGTCGAAAGGGATCATCATCGCCGATACGAAGTTCGAGTTCGGGCTCGTCGGCGCGGGCAGCGCAGCCAGCGACGTCGTCCTCATCGACGAAGTGCTCACGCCCGACTCCTCGCGTTTCTGGCCGAAGAATCAGTACAGGCCGGGCGGCGCCGTGCCGAGCTTCGACAAACAGTACGTGCGCGACTATCTGGAAGAGATCCGCTGGAACAAGCAGCCGCCAGTCCCGAGCCTCCCCGACGCCGTCGTGCAGCGCACGCGCGAGAAATACGTCGAGGCGTTCCGCCGCCTGACGGACCGCGAGCTTCTCTAAGAGAGACCGTGCGCGATCAGATGGAACGCCTCGTCGCGGAGCTGCTCGACAAGGGCGTGCTGTACGACGATGCGCGCCGCGAGTTCGAAAAGCTCTTCATCGCGCGCGCGCTTCAGCGGACGCGGCACAATCTGGGCGACGCCGCCGAGATGCTCGGGATGCACCGGAACACCGTGGCGCGAAAAGTCGCCGAGTACCGCATCAAGCGAAGCGCGTAGGGGGCCTCTGCGCTTCCCCGCAC
>JBOGIZ010000289.1:0-5095 GCA_050747805.1 Vicinamibacterales bacterium
CATGCCGCAGAAGCGCAACCCGGTCGCGCTCGAGCACGCGCGCGCGATCGGGAGCAAAGCGCTCGGCCAGACCTCGGCGATCCTGCTGAGCGTGCACAACACCCCTTTCGGCGACATCGTCGATACCGAGGACGATCTGCAGCCGCTCGTCGCCCAGACATTCAAAGATGCGGCGCGCGCCGCGGCGCTCGTCGCGGCGGCGATGACCAACGCCGAGTTCGACGTCAGCGCGCTGGCCGCGCGGGCGGAGCAGGGCTGGATCACCGCGACCGAGCTCGCCGATACGCTCGCGCGCGAGCAGGGGCTGCCGTTCAAGACCGCGCACGCGGCCGCGGCCGCTTTTGTCGCCGAGGCGCGCACGTCGCCGGATGCGCCGCTTGCCGCGGTCCTGCGCCGCGCGTCGTCATCCGTCACAGGCAGGGAAGTGGTCTACAGCGACGCGGCGCTCGCCGGGATTCTCAGTCCGCGCCATTTCGTGGAGATCAGAACCACGCTCGGTGGTCCGGCGCCGGCAGAGACGCTGCGCGCGCTTGAGGCGTCGCGATCAGCGCTGGAACAAGACGGGGCGTGGCTCGACGCTGTTCGCGCGAAGCTGCGCGCCGCGGAGCAGCAGCTGAAAGACGCGACCGTCGGGTTGTAGTCGGATCGAAAGTCTCGTTTCGGCCATCGCGATTGTTTCGATCCCATCGATGGTTTCGGTTCTCAAAATCTGCGTCATTCCTTGACGCGGATGTCCTTCACTCCGAGCTCAAGGCCAGAAATCAGACACGAGCGCCTTGGCACGACTTGCGCATTGGCGACGATGCTACGATGGAGGCGCAATGAGCGAGGGACCCGATCGTGTCGCTATGCTGTCGGACTTGCGAGGGCTGGAGGAGCGGCTGGATCGCCTGGATCGCCGCGTGACACAAGAAGCCGAAACGACCAGGCGGCATTTCGATGTTGTCGCAGAGCGCGTTGAATCGTCAGTCAAGGTTGTCGCCGCATTCGTCGTCCATCAGTCGTCAGTTCTTGACGGACACGAGCGGCGGCTGCGGCGGCTCGAACGACCCGACCAACCGTGACGGCAGACGTGGAGATCCCTACAGCGTAATCACCCAGTGCGTGCCGAGATCGAGCGGCAGGTCGTTCACGAGCAGCTCGGCGATCCCCGGCCCGTACTTGTTCAGGAAGTACACGACACCCAGCGTCCGCTCCTGCGGGTGCCCGTCGGGGAACGCCTGCGCCTGCGCGCGCACGAACTGCCGGCGCAGCACGTCGTGCCGCTTCTTCGCGGCGTGGATCACTTTCGCGTGCAGCGACTTGAGATCGTGCTCCATCCGGCCGAGCGTCGTTTTTGCTGCGCCCTCGAGCGTCGGATCCAGCGCAGGCAGCGCGTTGACGACACGCGTCATCGCCTCCTGGATCGCGACCGCGGCGTCGCGCAGCGACTGCTCGACGTTGGCGGGCAGCTGCGCCGCGAGCAGACGATTGAGCGTCGATTCGTCGGGCGTCCGCAGATCCTCGAACGCGACGGCGTACTTCTGGAGGAACCGCGACGCGGCCGAGTCGAGCAGCGTGGCCGTCGCGCGCGGGAACATCAGCGGCATGGGTACGCCGAACTGCTCGTACACGCCGCGAAGCTGACCGAGATAGGCGAGCTCGCTCGGACCGGCGACGTAGCAGACGGTGGGAAAGAGCGTGTCCTGCACGATCGGACGAAGCAGCACGTTGGGGCTGAACGCCTCCGGCCGCGCGGCGGCATCGCGTGAGAGCGCGTCGGCCGCGTACGCCTGCTCGCCGACCAGCAATTGATCACCGTGCCGGCGGATCGGACGGCGGCCGCCGTCGAGGCTGAAGAGCGCCACGGCGTCGGGCTGCGGAACGACCTGCGGCGCATGTCCTCGCGATGTCAGCGCGCGGCCTGCCTCCGACGCCAGCGCCGCCGTGCGGCCCGGGGCCGCCAGTTCGCGCGCGAAGATCTGGGCGGCGAGCGGCTTGGCGCGCAGATCGGCCGATTCGAAGACGACGAGCCCGTGCTGCCCGAGCAGCTGCTCGAGCCAGATCGCAAAGGCTTGCGCCATGCCCGTGCCCGGCCGCCATGCGCGCCGAACCGCCACGATCACCTCGTCGGTGAATTCTGTTTTCTGAAGGACGGACGCCAGTTCCTCGATGGCATGCTCGACGTGGGGATCGAGTACGAGATCGGCGATGGGCCGCTCGCCTGCCCCCGCGAGTGTGGCCAGCGCGATCGTGCGCGGCTGGAACTCGGCGTCGAGCACCGTACACGATCGGACCTCGTCCCAGTCGTGATCCTCGGCATCGACCCAGAACACCGCGATCGCGGGGACACCGATTTCGCGTTCCATCCGTCGAGCGAGTTGGATGGCGGTCACCGCCTTGAGCAGCGTGAAGAGCGGTCCGCCGAAGACGCCCGCCTGCTGGCCGGTGACGATGGCGACGCTCGACGTGTCCGCGAGTTTCGCGGCGGCTTGCCGTGCCGCCGCAGGCGCGTCGCGCTCGCGCTGCTGCGCGTCGAGCACGGCGACGATGCCCGCGCGATCGCGCGGATGCTGCTGCGCGCGCTCGGACGTCCGCCGCCACGCGTCGGGATCGGCGGGGTTGCCCGCGTAGAGGTCTTCGATCCGCTTGAAATTGAACGCGTACTCGCCCGCGAGCGGGCGGATCCACGGAAATCGGCGGACATCGACCGCGGTCGCCTTCAGGCGGCCGCCGGCGTTGGGGGGCGCGGATGTGCTCGGCTCAGCAGGCAAGACCTTCGTACTCTCTCAGACGCCTCCGAAACCTGTCAAGGTTCGCGCAGGTTCGTGTTACATTCCTTTGATCCACCCTGAGGAGTTCCGTCGCTGACCAGAGAGGACCCCAGCGCATTCTCGCCGCCGCCTGCGTTCGGCCCCTTTCGGGTGCTGCACCAGATCGGCATTGGGACGCTTGGTCCGGTGTTCCGCACGTACGAACCGACGCGCGACCGTCTGGTCGCCGTAAAAACTTTCCGTCTCGACATCACTCCTGAGCAGGCGCAGTCGCTCGCCGACGCGCTGGGCCGGGCGGTTCAGGCATCGCTCTTTCACCCGTCGATCGTCGAGCCGATCGCGTCGGGCGTTGAGGGCACCGTCGCCTACCGCGCCGAGGAATACGTCGCGGCCGAATCGCTCGACGTCGCGATGCGGCACTATGCGCCGGCGCCGATCGAAAAGGTGCTGCCGTTCATCACGCAGCTCGCCGGCGCGGTCGATTTCGCGCGCGCGGCGGGCGTCGGCCACGGCGGGCTCCATCCGCGCGACATTTTCGTGACGCCCGACGATGCCCGCGCGACCGGATTCGGCGTGGTTGACGCGCTCGAACAAACAGGACTCCGCGCGCCCGTGCGCCGGCCGTACACCGCGCCGGAGCGCATCCATGGACGGCCGTGGAGCACGCCGGCCGACGTGTTCTCGCTCGCCGCGATCACCTTCGAGCTGCTCACCGGCCGTCGGCCCGCTGGCACCGGCGCCGAGATCGGCGCGTTGCCGGACGGCGAACGTTCGAGCGCGATTCACGGCGTGCTCGCGCGCGCGATGGGCGACGATCCCTCACGTCGCTTCGCGAGCGCGCTGACGTTTGCCGACGCGCTCGAGTCGGCCGCACACGGCAAGTCCGAATCGTCGGTCGTGGACGAAATCGCGGGCGCCGGCGCGATCAAGGCGCGTGAAGCGCCTCCGGTCAGGGTCGCGCACGTCGCCGATCCTCACGAACCGCCGCCGCCGGGAGAATTTGAAGTCGAGCGCCAGCTGGATGCGCCCGCTGCGCGGCTGGATGACGTCGCGCTCACGAAAACGCAGCCCGCGAGCGAGGCGGCTTCGCGGGACGTCGAGCTGACGCCTGAGGAGCCGACGCTGTTCGACGCCGAGCCTCTCAACGGCCATGGAGACGTTGACGACCATGGCCTCGATCATCCGGACCACGATACGCGGGCGTTCGCTCACGAGTTCGCGGAGGACGAGCCGGCCGAGCCCGACCTCCGGCATGATGGCGAGCTCGCCGCGGCGCAGGCGGCAATCGGCGAGGAGCGCCGGCCGCGCGCCGCGGAATTCGAGATGCCGGTGGAGGGACCAGCCTCGGCAGCGGACGCGTCCGTTTCCGCGCGCGACTCAGGCGCGCCGTTGCATGCGTTGAGCAGTTTCGACATGCCAGAGTCGAGTTCATCGTCCGGACTGCCGATGGCCCTGATGCTGATCGTTGGACTGATCGTCGGGTTCGGCGGCGGATATTTCATCGGCAGCCGTGATCGTGCGTCCGCGCCGCCGCCGGCAATCGCATCCACTGCGGCGCCTGGCGATACCGGGTCCGCGTCTGGTGCGCGGCCGTGGAGCGATCACGCGACGACATCGTCTGCCGCGCCTGCGTCTGCCGCGGCTTCGCCCGCAGCCACAGCGCCCCGCACTCCGCCGGCCGTACCTCCGACCACACCGCCGCCGGTCGCGAGAGAAGCGCCTCCGGCCGCACGGCCGTCGGCCGCTGGCCAGATCGTGGTGAAGTCGACGCCGTCGCATGCCGGCGTCGTGGTGAATGGGACCTGGCGCGGCCGCACGCCGCTCACGCTCGAGCACCTGCCGTTCGGGCACTATGCTGTGCGGATCGTGCAGCCGGGTTATCGCTCCGCCCATGAGGAGCTGTCGCTCGGCCCGAACGAGGCGGCGCATACCTTTGACGCGCGGCTCGAAAAGACCGCGGCCGCGGCGGCGCCCGAGACGGCGCCAGCGGCCCCGACGGTGTTCACGGGAACGCTCTTCGTCGACTCGCGCCCGCAGGCCGCCACCGTGCTGCTCGATGGGCGCGCAATCGGCAGGACGCCGCTCACGCTGCCCGACGTGCACATCGGGCTGCACGTGATCCGCATCGAGATGACCGGCAAAAAGCCCTGGAGCTCGACCGTCGAGATCATCGCCGGCCAGACAGCGCGCGTCACGGGATCCTTGGAAGATCGATGAGCTCCACGGCCATTCTCGCGCTCGAAAATGGAATCTGGTATGACGGACAGCCTGCCGGCGCCGACGGCGAGGCCGGGGGCGAGGTCGTGTTCAACACGAGCATGACCGGGTACCAGGAGGTGCTC
>JBOGIZ010000290.1:0-1512 GCA_050747805.1 Vicinamibacterales bacterium
CCGAACACCTGCGTCCCCTGCCCCTTCAGCATCGCGCGTGTCGCCTGCGTGAGCGAGTGGGTTGCCGCTTTAGAGGCGCTGTACGCCGCGAACCGGGAAAAATTGACCAATGCGGCGACCGAACCGATGTTGACGACGGCTCCCCCGCCGTTACGCGCGAGGACGGGCGCGAAGGCCTGGCTCACGGCAAACGTGCCGAAGAAGTTCACCTCCATCTCTTGACGGCCGGCGACGAGCCACTGCGGATCGGTGAACGCCCCGCCGGCGTGACCGGCGACGCCGGCGTTGTTGATCAACAACTCCATATCCGGTGCGGTCGCGACCGCGTCGCGAATCTGCGCCGGGTTGGTCACGTCGAGCAACAGCGGCACCACCCGTCCACCATGACGAGCCGAGATCGGAGCGAGGGCGTTGACGTCCCTCGCGGCGGCGTACACCTTGGCGGCCCCAGCCGCGACCAAAGCATCCACCAGCGCTTCGCCAATGCCGCGGTTGGCGCCCGTGACCAGAGCGGTCTTTCCTGTGATTGAGAAGCTCATCTTGCGACCTCCAGCGAATAAGACAGACCAGTCTGTCTATTCAGGCCCTTGACGATAGACCGATCTGTCTGTATTGTCAACATATGGCGACACGGTCGCGGGAATCCGGCGTTCGAGACAGGCTCTTGGACGCGGCGGACCGCCTGTTCTACACCCAGGGCGTGCGGGCGGTCGGCATCGAGCGGGTACTGGCCGAAGCCGATGCCGCCAAAGCGTCCTTATATTCGCATTTCCGGTGCAAGGACGAATTGGTCGCCGCCTACGTCGAGCGCCGCGTGAGTGCCGCGCGCGAGCAGATCGACAGCTATGTCGAGGATGTTCCCGCCGCTCAGCGCGCCCTGCGCTTCTTCGATTGGGTGGTGGCGTGGGTGGAATCGCCGGGCTTTCGCGGGTGTCCGCTGCAACACGTCGTGGGCGAGCTCAGCGACCGTGGTCATCCCGCGCGAAAGGTTGCGGCAGCGCAACGCACGTGGCTGCTCGCGCGGTTCACGGAGTGGGCGCGCGCGGCGCGCGCGGCCGATCCCGCCGCGACCGCCGGAGCGCTCATGGTGCTGTTCGACGGCGCCATCGCAGCATCGGAGCAGGACGGGCCGCAACGCGCGCGGGACGCCCGGCGCGCCGTGGAACGGCTGCTCGCATCGAGGGCACGCGCGCGCTGAAGGGCCTCGCCCGGATCGTTGCCGTTTCGACCTGTTCCGCAACCCGCGACGCGGTGCTACGTCGAACAGGGAGTTCTCACGCGTTTGCTCACTTCAAGGAGGTGGTCAATGGCCGCAGTGGCACTGCTGGTTCGGTTGGAAGCGAAATCGGGAAAGGAAGATGACGTGGCGGCATTCTTGCGCAGTGGCCTGTCGCTGGTTCAAGCCGAACCGGACACGACGACCTGGTTCGCGCTGCGTCTGGGCCCGACGACGTTCGGCATTTTCGACACCTTTCCAGACGAGTCAGGACGCCAGGCGCATTTGGCAGGGCG
>JBOGIZ010000291.1:0-2350 GCA_050747805.1 Vicinamibacterales bacterium
CAGGATCGCCTGCACGCGCTCGGCGGAACTGCCTGGCACGGGCGCACACACGACGGCCGAATCGCGAACGCCGGACTGCTAGTTGAGCACCAGCTCGACGTCTTCAGGACAAACGTTGAGCCCCTCCGGCGTGACGATCATCTCTTTCTTGCGGCCGCGGATGTGCAGCTGACCCTGATCGTCCATCTCGCCGATGTCGCCCGTGTGAAACCATCCGTCCTCGAAGGCCGCGCGCGTTTCGTCGGGCGCGTTGTAGTAGCCGCGCGTGACGTTCTCCCCCTTGACGAGGATCTCGCCGTCGGCGGCGATCTTCACCTCGACACCGGCGATCGGCGCGCCAACGGCACCACGGCGCGCATGAAAGGGATGATTGAGCGTCACGATCGGCGCGGTCTCCGTCAGGCCGTAACCCTGGACGACGACAAATCCCAGCCGTCCCCAGAACGCCTCGACGTCGGGGTCGAGCGGCGCCGCGCCGACGACCATGGCCCAGAACTTGAGCCCGAACATCCGGTGGATGCGCCGATAGCGCCACCAGCGCAGCGCCCAGTGCATTCCGGCAGGCGGCGCCTCGGCGGCCTCGGGCGCGACACGAAGGACGTGATCGCGCAGCACCTCGAGCATCTTTGGCACCGACACGAGCACGCAAATCCGGCGGTCGTGGATCTGGCGGAGGATGTCGTCGGGCGCGTAGCTGCGCGTGAACACGACCTGGCCCGGCAGCATCGGCGGCACGAACGTCGCCATCGCCTGCCCGAACATGTGGCTGAGCGGCAGGAGGTTCAGGAACCGAATCGGACGGAACGGCCGCGCGTACTTTTTGTACTTCTTCACCTCGCGCTCGATCGGAAGGATGTTCGCGAGGATGTTACGGTGACTGAGGACGACGCCCTTGGGCTCCGCCGTGGCTCCAGAGGTGAAGATGATCTCGGCCGTGGTGTCGGGGCCGACGTCTCGATGGCCGATATCCGATGGGCGATGGCCGATATCCGATGGGCGATGACCGACGTCCGATGGGCGATGGGCTATGGCCGATTGGCGATGCGCTGAGCGGACGATCTCCGGCAGCTTCCAGATCGGCCGCGCGGTGCCGAGCGGCGCCGTGTCGACGACGTCACCGACGAGCACCACCCGCGCGTCGACGATGGCCGCCACCCTCAGCAGGAAATCCGGCGACGCGCGATAGTCGATGGGGACGACGATGACGCCTTCGAGCAGCGCGCCCCAGAGTGCGGCGATCCACTCGGGACGGTTTTCGCACCAGACGATAATCTTCTGTCCGGCCGCGACGCCGTCGTCTCGCAGCCGGACGGCGAAAGCATCCGCGTCAGCCGCAAGCTCTCCGTACGTCCACGTCCATGTCCGATAGCCATCGTCGTACGCAAGGAAGGGCGCGTTTCGTGCCGCCCGGTCGAATGTGGTATCCGCGAAGAAATCGAGCAGCGTCCGTCTTGACATCGACTCTCTGAATTATGATGGAAAACCCGAATGTCACGAGTCTTCCTCACCGGCGGAACAGGCTACGTCGGGTCGGCTGTGCTCGATGCGCTCGTTCGCGCAGGTCACCATGTTGACGCGCTCGTCCGCCACAGCGAAGGCGCGGAACTCGTGCAGGGGCGCGGCGGACATCCGGTGCTGGGCGACCTGTCGGATCGATCGACCTGGCGCGATGCGGCGGCGGCGGCGGACGGTGCCGTGCACACCGCGCTCGAATCGAGCGCGCGCGCTCCGCAAGTGGACGCGGCGGTCGTTGAAGGACTGACCACGCTGCCCGAACGGCCGGGACGATTCCTCGTCTACACGTCGGGCGTGTGGGTGCTCGGACCGACGACGGCGCCGGCGGACGAAAGCGCCGCGCTCAATCCGTTGGAGATCGTGTCGTGGCGGCCCGCGCACGAGCGCCTGATCCTCGACAGCGCGTCGGCGGGCGTGCGGGCAATCGTGGTGCGTCCGGGAGTCGTGTACGGCGGTTCGCGCGGCATCGTCGGCGATCTGCTGAAAGACGTGTCGAACGGCCTGGTGCGGATCATCGGCACCGGCGAGAACCACTGGCCGCTCATTTACGACAGGGATCTGGGCGAGCTGTACGCGCGTCTCATCGGCACGACCGCGGCCGATGGCATCTTCCACGCGAACGATCAGGGCGACGAATCCGTCAACGACATCGTCGCGGCGTTTGGAGAGCACGTCCAGATCGCCCCGAGCGTGCGGCACGTGCCGCTGGCCGAAGCGCGCAAGAAGATGGGACCGTACGCCGATGCTCTGGCCTCGGACCAGATCGTTCGCAGTCCGCGCGCACGCGCGCTCGGATGGGCTCCGACGCTGCACTCAGTCGCGGGCAACGCCGCGC
>JBOGIZ010000292.1:0-6412 GCA_050747805.1 Vicinamibacterales bacterium
ATGCTCAATTACGGCGTGCACGCCGAGAACGACTCGCTATACAACACCCCTCCGGTGTTCGCCATTTACGTCATGCGGCTCGTGATGAAGTGGCTGCTGAAGAACGGCGGGCTCGAAGCGATCGAAAAAACGAATATCCGCAAGGCCGACAAACTCTACGCGGAAATCGATCGCACCGGCTTCTATCGGGGACACGCGCAGAAAGACAGCCGTTCACGGATGAACGTCACGTTCCGGCTTCCAAGCGAGGAGCTGGAGAAGACGTTCGCGAAGGAGGCGACCGCCGCGGGCCTGGACGGTTTGAAGGGCCACCGTTCCGTGGGCGGAATGCGCGCGTCGATCTACAATGCGTTCCCCGAGGCCGGCGTCGACGCGCTCGTCGCGTTCATGAAGGAATTCGAGAGAAGGAACGGCTAGCTAAGTCATTGTCCCTGCGTTACTTACGCCGGTACAGAACTCTTACAATCGAGTCGCCAGGGTCCTGTTAAATTTAGGTGCTCTCATAACAGGAGATCCGGGTGACCGCTCAGCGACTGAAAACGCTTTCTCTTTACTCGTATTCGACGCTCAACTGGGTGACTGGCGGCTTCATGGTCGCGTTCCACGCGCTGGCCATTGCAGCGTTCTGGTACTTCACCTGGACCAACGTGCTCGTCGCCATCGCCCTGCATTGGCTCGCGGTCGGCTTCGGCATCAGCCTTGGCTATCACCGGCTGCACACGCACCGCGGATTCACAACGTCGAAGGCCTTCGAGTACTTTCTGGCGATCTGCGGCACGCTCACGCTGGAGGGCGGGCCGATGTTCTGGGTCGCCACGCACCGCCAGCATCATCAGCACTCCGATCAGGACGGGGACCCGCACAGTCCGCGCGAAGGCGGCTTCTGGGCCCACATGGGTTGGATCCTGTTCGGCGATACACACCACAACAACACGGCGCTCATGTCGAAGTACGCGCCGGATCTCGGGAAGCAGCGCTTCTACCGCGTGCTGAATACCTATCATTACGTGCCGCTCATCGTGCTGGGCGTGGTGCTGCTTGCCATCGGCGGCTGGCCGCTGGTGCTCTGGGGTGTGTTCCTGCGCGTGATCTTCGGCCTGCACGCGACGTGGCTGGTCAACTCCGCGACGCACATGTGGGGCTCCCGCCGATTCGAGACGAAAGACGACTCGCGCAACAGCTGGTGGGTCGCGCTGCTGACCTTTGGTGAAGGGTGGCACAACAACCACCACGCGCACCCGGTCTCGGCTCGCCACGGCCTCGCGTGGTACGAGTTCGACATCTCGTGGATGACGCTGAAGCTCTTCAACGCGATCGGCGTGGTCAGCGATCTGAAGGTTGCGAAAATTCGCGAAGCCGTTCCGGCTGAAGAAGCCGCGTAGTGTTCATGAGGATCGCGGCATGATGCGTCGGCTTTGGATTGCGGTTGTCTGCAGCGCGGCAATCGGCGGTGCGCCGCTGCTCGCTGCCGGTCAGGCCGGTTCGCCGTCTCCCGAACTCCAAAAACTCGACGTCTCCGTCGGCCGCTGGGTCTTTCATGGCCAGATGAATTCCCGATCCGGACAGCCGGCGTCGTTCACCTGGAACGAAGACTGCCAGTGGTCTCCCAATCATCTGTTTCTCGAGTGCACGTTCAGCAACAACTGGAACGGCAAGGCAGCGGAGTCGCTCGTCGTCGACAGCTATAACACCGTCGACAAAAGCTACTGGCACTACGAGATGTTCTCAACCGGTGGGCGCGGCAGCAGTCCGTTCGTGTCCCGCATGGACATCAACGGCAACACCTGGGTGGAGCATGGACGCGATGTCGTTCCCGGAAAAACGACCGGCGAGCGCATCACGTATACCTGGGAGTCGCCCACGCGCGTCACCGTCGTGATCGAAACGTCGAAGGACGGCGTGACCTGGGCCGCTGTCGATCGCGCCGAAGGCGCCAAGCAGTAACTATTTTCCCGGAATCGCGTGGCGCGCGCGCATCGTCACGCCGCGCCGGAGCGATCGCACTTCCAGTTCCCGGAGCGGCGCCGTCTGGCCGCTTGGCGGATCGTCGACCGCCATCAGGTAATAATTCTCCGACTCGCTCAGGATCCGGGTCACGACGGTCTTGAAGTCGTTCGTGTTCACGAACGCATAGCCGCCCGTCTCGCGCGCAAATCCCTGGTCCCCGGGGTACGCGCCCGTCGCGCCCACGCCAGTTGGGTCGATCGCGTAGAGATTGGCGTGCGCGAAGGCCATCGCGCGCATCGCCTTGGTCCATTCGGGACGAAGATCCCGGCCGGCAAAAGGCGGCGGAATCGGCCGATCGAACACCCAGCCCGATCCGATGCCGACAATCGTCTTGCGCCGTCCGGGCGCCTCCGTCATCTGCTGCGCCAGCGACGCGATCGTCTCCAGTACGTGCTGTCCGAGGACGTCCATCGTCGTGAACCCGGCGCGCGCATCGTAGTGATCGATCGCGCTGTCGAGACGCGCGGGCTCGTCGGTTGTCTCCGTCGAGCTTCCGTCGAGCGTCACGACCGCGATGCGATCCCCCGGCAACATGCGGCTCACGAACAGCTTCGCCACTTCGCGGACGCGCTGCACGCGGCCGAATGGAACGGTCGTATCGTCGAGCAGCAGGACGATGAGCCGGCCGTTCTGGTCGCTGGCTGGCGTCACCGCTGTCATCGCTCGAATCGGCACTTTGAAGTGTCCGATCGACACTTCGACCTCGTCGGGTTTGAGATCGAGGACCGGCGAGCCCGTTTTGTCGTACGCTACGGCGTCGATGACGACGCGCGGATGTTGATGCTGCGCCGGCTGCGCGCGGCCGCCGATCGACCATAACGACACGATCGCGGCAACAGCGGCAGCAGTCAATCGCGTCATGGTTTCGAGTGTACAGCCAAAGGGCGTCGCCATCAGGCGAGCGTCTCTCTCCGACGCGGCAATCGTCGCGAAGCTGAGCAGCGTTCTCGGCTATCCGGCGGCGACGGTCGATCTCAACAGGCGTCTCGAGCGGCTGCTCCCGCGTTCCGACAACGCGGTGTTCGTCGCCGAGATGGGCGAGACGGTCGTGGGATGGATTCACGGCGCCGAACGCGAAACGCTCGAAACGGGTCAGGAATGCGAGATTCTCGGTCTCGTCATCGACGCGAGCGCCCGCCGCGCCGGCGCCGGCCGCGCCCTCGTCGCCGAGATCGAAGCCTGGGCCGCCACGCGCGGCCTCGCCCGGGTCGTGGTCCGCAGCAACATCGTCCGCGCCGAGTCGCACCCGTTTTACGAAGCGCTGGGTTACAGGCGAGTCAAGACGCAGCACGTGTACCGCAAATAGGTTCCGGGGGTGCTGGTGGTTCCGGAGGTTCCGGAGGTTCGGGTTCCGGGGGGTTCCGGAAGGTTCGAGGTTCCGGAGGTTCAGTTCCGAAGGTTCTGGGTTCTCCGGCTCCAGCGCGTGGCCTCGGGAAGCTCGCCGCAGCGAAGCGCGGGAACCTGTGAGGGAAGGCGCCGCAAATGAAACCGATCGCGCTCTCGCTCGCCTCAATATTCCTTGCAGCCGGAATCGGATCGGACGTTTGCTTTGGAAAGCTTTTGAAGCGGGCGCATTCGATCGCCGCAGAGGACTGGACACGCGATGGAAAGCCGACCTGGTGGACGTGGCGCCCGGCAGAATTTGTGGCACCGAACTGGTACTACAGGGCTCCCCGCTGGCGCTGGCTCCAGTCGCTGCCGCCGTACATCGAGACCGACCATTCTGCTCGTCGGTTACACAACGCACACCGCTTCTTGCTGGCGCTCGCGGTTGCAGCCTGGGCAACGTTTTTGTTTCTTGAGTTGTAGGCCTAATTCTTGAACTGACATCCAACTCCCGAACCTAGAACCCAAGAACCCCGAACCCCTGGAACCTCCGGAACCCGAACCCCCGGAACCCCTGGAACCCCCTGGAACCCCCGGAACCCGTTCACTACCCTCTCCCCATCCAATGCAGCAGCCCGAGCGTCAGCCACGGCACATACGTGATCAGCAGCACGCCGCCCGCCAGCACGACCAGCATGGGCAGCGTGGACCAGGTCACCTCCAGCACCGACTTCTTGAATCGAATCGACGCCAGCAGCAGGTTCAATCCGAGCGGCGGATGCAGGAATCCCAGCTCGAGATTCGCGACGAAGATGATGCCGAGATGGACGTAGTCGATGCCGTACACGTCGGCGAGCGGCAGAATCAGCGGCACGACGACGACAATCGCCGAGAAGATGTCCATCAGCGTGCCGACGGCGAGCAGGAACACGTTGAGGCAGAGCAGGAAGACCAGCCGCGAGTGCACGTGCATCTGCGTCCACGCGACCAGCTTCGATGGAATTTCGGCGTAGACGAGGTAATCGGTGAGGCCGGCCGCGACCGCCAGGATCAGCAGCACGCCGCCGACGAGCGCGACGCAGTCGGCGGAGACGCGAAAGATGTCACGCCATGAGGGCAAATCGCGATGGATGTAGCGCTGGACGATGATCGTGTAGAGGGCGGCCACCGGCGCCGCCTCGACGAGCGTCGCGATCCCGCCGACGAACAGGCCGATCACGAAGATCGGGAGCAACAGCTCCCACTTCGCTTCCCACATCGAGCCGAACGCTTCTCCGAAACGGAACGGCGTGCGTTCGGCGTGCGACACGACGCCGGCGCGCACGCCCAGCGCCGAGACCAGGCCCAGCATCAACACCCCAGGAATCAGTCCGCCGATGAAGAGATCCTCGATCGAGGCCTTCTGCGACACGATGCCGTACAGCATCAGCGGGAGCGAGAGCGGGAACAACAGCCCGAGCGAGCCGGACGCCGTCAGGAGGCCAACCGAGAAGCGTTCGCGATAGCCGCTCTTGACGAGCGTCGGCAGCAGCAGTCCGCCCAGGACCAGAATCGTGACGCCCGAACCGCCGGTGAACAGCGTGAAAAACGCGCAGAGCGCCGCGGCGGCGACCGCCGTGCCTCCGGGTGCCCAGCCGACCCAGGCCCGAAACAGCCGTAACAGGCGCTCCGATGACTTTCCCTCGGCGAGCAGAAATCCGGCGAGCGTGAAGAGCGGGATCGCCGCGATGCCCGTCGATGTCGTCAGTTCCTGATACGCCATCAAGGGCAGCACGGCGGGCGCGTTGCCGCGCGCCATCGAGGCGAAGATCGCGAGTCCGCCCAGCAGCGCGAAGATCGGCAGGCCGAGCGCGCCCGCGGCGAGCACGAGCCCGATCCACGGCGCCACTGGATGGCCGGCCATGAATGCCTGTTGTCGATCGACGAGCACGCCGGCGACGACTCCGAGGACGGCCACCGCGCGTCCGCCCCAGCGCGGCGACGCGTGCCAGACCAGGCGCAGTGCAATGAGCGCAAAGCCGATCGGGAGCGCGAGATCTGCGATCCAGACCGGCACGCCCGTCATGATCGTGTCGCCCGCCGCGCGGTCGCTGATCGCCAGCGTCACGCCGCCGAGTGCAAAGAGCGTCGCGACCATCGATCCGACCGCCGCTGAGGCGACGCGTCCGACCGCGGCGACGCGGCCTTTGGGCAGGAATTCGCCGGTGGCGAGCGTCAGCAGTTTGCCGTCGCGCGCGGCGATGGCGGCGCCGAGCATGCCGAGCCACAGCGTCAGGTTCGATGCGAGCGGACCGCTGCCGGGTATCGCGCGGCCGAGGAACCGGCGCGACACGATCTCGGCGAGCGGGAGCACGATGATGCCGCCGAGCGCGGCGCTCGCGATCCGATTTTCCGCCAGATGCGCGAGGGCCGCGAGGCGGCCGCCGCTACTTGGCGTGAGCGGTGCGGAAAACGTCGCGCTCGCGGACGGCAACATCGTAGACATCGGCGGGCACCATCGATCCGCGCATCGTCGCGGCGAGCGCGCTCGCGGCGGCGCGGAATTCGGCGGCGGCTTTGGGATCGAGATCGATCACCTGCAGGCCGCGGGCCTGCATCTGCTTGATCGAGTCGGCATCGAGCGTCGGCGCCGCGCTCGCGACGTGCTGCTCGAAGGTCTGCGCGTCGCTGGCGATCTTGGTCCGATCGTCGGGCGACAGGCGGTTCCATGCGGTGTTCGAGACGATCAGCGCGCCGGTGAGCGGCGCGATGTGGACGTTCAGCATGTACTTCGCGTCGCGGAAGATCTGAAGTGTGAGCGCGGCGTACGGCGGATATGGCGCCGTATCGATGAGTCCCGTCGACAGCTTCATCTGCTGGGGGATGTCGGACGGCAGGAGCGCCACCGGATGGAAGCCGTTGGCGACGTACCACTGCAGCCACTTGTCGTTGCCTTTGCTCGTGAACAGTTTCGCGGCCTTCACGTCCGCGAGCGAATGGAGCGGCTTCTTCGAGAAGACCTCGATCCATCCGCCGCTGCCCCAGCAGAGCAGGTGGAATCCCTTGGCCTCGAGCCGCTGCTGCAGCATCGGCATCAGCT
>JBOGIZ010000293.1:0-4687 GCA_050747805.1 Vicinamibacterales bacterium
TCGTACGACTCGGGTGAGGTGAACGTGTCCGGATCGAGCATGGTGGCGCGGCCGCGGCCGGCGGCCATAGCGTCGACGTAATCGACGTCGTGCACGCGGAGCAGCTCGTCGCGCGTCGCGGCGCGCGGCTCGTCCACGCGCACGCCGCGATCGCGCCAGCTCGCCGCGACGGCGTCGAACACCTGCGCCCGCTCGGGCCGCTCGGGGTGTCCAGGCGGCGTCGTGTGTTCGTCAAAGCCAGGAGAAGCGATCAGAAGCATCGTCAACAGATTCACACAGATCGGCCGGAAAGGCTAAACGGCCAACGGCCACGGAGTACACGGAATACGGGCCACGGAATAACGGAGCCGCACCTGTTATTTCGTTGCGACGAGGTAGCCCGGCCGTGCGGTCACCTGCGCCCGCACGCGGGTGAGCGAAACCTTCAGCGTGTGCCATCCCGGCTGCGGCGGACCGGCTGGCGAGTAGGTCAGAAGATAACGCGCGCGCATCTCCTGCAGCGCGTCCGTGAACAGCGTGCGCAGATCGCGGGGCGATGTCGCGGACCACACGCGTCCGCCGGATTGACTGGTCACGGCTTGAAGCGTGGGCACACCGGCGACCGCGAGCTGTGGTTCCAGTACGGCGCTGGTCAGGGGAGGCGGGGTATCCGATCGGAGTTCAATGGCGTGAATCACGGCGGTCGAGTGTTTGACCTCATCGGCCAGCGCGGCGGCCCGTGTCCAACTGTAATTGTCCGCTCCGTCACTGAACACCACGATGAGACACCGGCTGGTGTCAAGCGGCTGAAGCGTGAGCGCGACGTGGATGGCATCATTCAGAGACGTCGTGCCGTGCCCGTGAAGCCCCGCCAGTGCGCGCCTGACGGATGCAGCGTCGCGCGTGAGCCGCACATCGACGCGGACCTGCTGCGAAAAGGTGATGAGCGCGGCCCGGTCGTCCGGGCGCAGGGCGCGGACGAGCTGCTGGCCGGCATCGACGAGGTGTGCGAGCTCTGCTCCGGCCACGCTGCCGCTGGTGTCCAACACGAGCATCACGCTGATAGGGAGCTGCTCGAGCGTGACGCTTGTCACTTTCTCCGGGGCGCCATTGTCGGTCAGCGCGAAATCCTGAGCGGTCAGACCTGCCACGGGCGTTCGACCGCGCATCACGGATACGTCTACCCGCACGACGTCCACGCCGCCGCGGAACGTCGGCTGCTGGACGCAGAACGCCGTCAGCGCCGCCGCGATGATGGCCTTGTTCATCGCCGGACGGCCGCTCGCAACCACGCCAGGTCGTCGGATGGCACTCGAGTGCCGTGATACGACCACCAGGGATCGTCGCCGCGCTCTTTTTCTGGAATCGCGGTCATGTGCGCCGTCAGCTCGCGCGCGCGCTGGCTGTTTCCCCGCAGCAGTTCGAGCACGCTGAAGCCGATGTACGCGCTCTGACCCGTGGGCACGGCCGCGATCGCGCCGGCGTATGCGGCTGCCGCGGCGTCGATGTTGCCCTGATCCTCATGAAGACGCGCCAGCAGAAGGTTCGCCATATAGATCACGAACGGATCGCGGGCGCGATCGCGCGCGAGTTCATATTCTGCCTTCGCGTCGGTGAAGCGCCGTTGCCAGTAAAGCGCGTATCCAAGATGGACATGTGCATCGTACGCGTTCGGATCGATTTCGAGGACGCGACGGTAGGCGTCTTCGACTGGATCCCAGAGGCGCGCGGCCGTCACGACATCGAATCCCGCACCGCGATTCGAGCCTGCCAGAATCCCCGCATGAGGATCCACCCTTGAGCTGCCGCCCCAGACTGCCCGAAACTCCAGAATGCGACCGCGCCAATACAGCAGTTCGGGATCGGTGGGCGCCAGCTTCACCGCCTCGTTCACGATCGGCGCGGCGTCCTGGTAGTCTCCTGGCGAGAGAGCGAGGCGAGCTTGGCGCACGCGGCGTGGACGTCCCCTTCGTCATAACTGGACAGCGCCGACAGATACACGTCCGGCGGCTTTGGCTGGACATTCGCCGTCAGCGTCGCGGCAAGCACCATCGCCAGGATCACGCCCTATTTCCTGCGAGCAGCGCGCGCGCCCGCTGCTCGAGCGCGCCGAGCGACGCCTCGAGCTCCTTCCGGCACCGCTCCACGGTCTCATCGTCGGTCGCCGGCACGAAAAGCGGCGTCCCGATGGCCACAGCGACGATCGCGAAGGGCTTGGGAATCTGCGTGCGGTCCCAGCGCCCTGCCGTCCAATGGCGATTCGCTTCGATGTGAAACGGGAGCAGCGGCTGTCCCGTCGCGCCGGCCAGAAACACGGCGCCCGGCTGCGCGACGCGGGCCGGACCTCGCGGGCCGTCGATGGTGAATGCCGCCGGGCATCCTCCGGCAAGATCGTGGCGGAGTTGGACGAGCGCCCGAGCGCCGCCGCGCGACGACGAACCGCGCGCCGTGCCGTAGCCGAAGCGGCCGATGATGCGCGCGATCCATTCGCCGTCGAAATTCTGGCTAGTGATCACGACGATCCCGCGATCACGCCAGAAGAGCGTCGCCGGAAGGATGCGGCCATGCCAGAACGCGAAGATCGGCTGCCGCCCGGACGCGGCGATGGATTCGTAGTGCGCCAGTCCGTCGACGCGCCACCGGTAGGTCGAACCACACGCGCGGATGAGTGGGACTCCGAGCGCCGCGATGACGCGCGCTTTTCGCACCTGCCCGGGCGTCAGCACGGCGTCTTTCACGTCAATTCACCAATTCACCAATTCACAAATTCAACTCACCAACTCACCAACTCACCAACTCAATTCACCAACTCACCAATTCACCAATTCACCAATTCTCACATCCCCTCGTACTGCGGTCCCCCGCCGCCTTCCGGCGGCACCCAATCAATAATCTGGTAGGGGTCCATGATGTCGCACGTCTTGCAATGCACGCAGTTCGACGCGTTGATTTGCAGCTTCTGCGTGCCGTCGCCCGCATCGACCATCTCGTAGACATTCGCGGGGCAGAAACGCGTGCACGGATTGCCGTATTCCTCGCGGCAGCGCGTGCGGCAGATATCGGCGTCGTGCACGATGAGATGCGCGGGCTGATCCTCGGCGTGCCGGGTGCCGGAATAATGGACGTTGGTGAGGCGGTCGAACGTGAGCTGCCGATCGATCTTCACCGGATTGGTCGGTGTATCGGGATCGGGACGCGCGTCCTTGTAGTACTCGGCCAGCGTGTCGATCCGCGTCCAGCCGCCGTGCGCGGGCAGCGGGTCCTTGAACCACCAGCCGCGCGTCACCAGCGACAGGCCCGCAAACGCAGCGCCCGCTAGCGCGCCGTAACTGAACGCCTGGTGCACATTGCGGACGGGATACAGCTCCCGTTTGACAGCGCTCGCCTGCACCCGATCGTCGTACGTTTTGAGCGCGGCTTCCGACACGTCTCCTCGCCTGACGGCCTCGAACGCGGTCTCGGCGGCGAGCATCCCGGTCCGCATCGCCAGATGAATCCCCTTCAGCCGGAGGGAATTCATGAAGCCTCCCGCGTCTCCCGCGATGAGCGCACCCGCCGTGTACAGCTGCGGAATCGTGTGCCAGCCGCCTTCGGGCAGCGCTTTGGCGCCGTACCGCACGAGCTGGCCGCCCTGCAGCATCGACGCGACCAGCGGATGCCGTTTCAGATGCTGAAACGCGATGTGCGGGTCGAACATCGGGTCGCGATAATCGAGGCCGCTGACCAGGCCGAGCGACACGATGTTGTCGGGCAGCGAATAGATGAACGCGCCGCCGAACTCGTCCATCTTCAGCGGATAGCCCATCGTGTGGACCACACGGCCCGGTTGAACGCGGCCGGCCGGCACCTCCCACAGCTCCTTGATGCCGATCGCGTACACCTGCGGCTCCCGTCCCTCGTCGAGTCCGAGCTGCCGCACGAGCGACTTCGTCAGGTTGCCGCGGACGCCGTCGGCGAAGATCGTGACCTTCGCGCGGATGTCCACGCCGGGCTCGAACGTACTTTTCCGCTGACCGTGCCGATCGACGCCGCGATCGCCGGTCCGGACGCCGGCAACGGCGCCGTCGGCGAACAGAATGCCGGTCGCCGCAAATCCCGTGAAGATGTCGATCCCTTCGGCCTCGACGAGGCCGCCGAGCCATTTCACCAGGCGATTGAGCGAGATGATGGAGTTCCCGTGATTGCGAAAGAACGGCGGAGTGATCGGCAGCCTGATCTGCGACGTACGCGTCAAAAAGTAGATGTCGTCGCGCGCGACTGGGGCGCCGAGCGGCGCGCCCTTCGTCTCGAAATCCGGGACCAGATCCCGAAGCGCGCTCAGATCGAGCACGGCGCCCGACAGCATGTGCGCGCCGACCTCGCGCGCTTTTTCGAGGACGGCGATGGCGAGCGGCGCGCCACCCTGTGCCTTCTGCAGCTGCGCGAGCCTCAGCGCGGCCGACATCCCAGCGGGGCCGCCGCCCACGATCAGTACGTCTACATCGAGCGTGTCGCGCGTCATCGGGCGCTCTGCGCGGTGCTGACGGTGCTAAACATACCAAGGGTGCTCCGCTCCATTGGCACCCTTGGCCCCACCAGCACCCTTCGCACCAGCACCCTTGGCACCATCGGCACCTTTAGCACCTTCAGCACTATTCCTTCAGCACTATTTCGACAGCGCGCTGACGATCGCCGGCACCACCTCAAACAGGTCGCCGGCGATGCCGTA
>JBOGIZ010000294.1:0-2843 GCA_050747805.1 Vicinamibacterales bacterium
GCCGACACCGCGTCTACACACGAGCAGCTCGTGACGATGATGAAGACGCTGCTCGCCGACCGATTCAAGCTGGCCACTCATACGGAAGAACGGCCGCGCGATGCGCGGCGTCAACTAGTTTTGCCGGTGAGCGACAATTATTTCTGCCGGTGCAGGTACAGCAAAAGAATCCCGCCAACCACCTGGCGAGACTCGGTTATGAATGGCCGGTTGGTGGCCTGATCCGAGCGAGGCAGCGCCGGAGCGCCGACAGGCGCGAAGGCGCCCACCGAAGCCCCGGCGACACTGGTGCCGAGGGTACGAATGCCTCTCATAGGCGCCCCGATCATCGAGCGGCCTCCGGCGCCGCACTCGCGTGACCGCGCCGCTTCGCCCGCTCGGTGCGATAGCTGGGGACGTCGAACTCGAGCAGCACGGCGTGGTGCACGAGGCGATCGATGGCCGCCGCCGTCGCCATCTGATCGCGAAAGATGCGGTCCCACTGCCCGAAGACGAGATTGCTGGTCAGCAGAATTGAGCGGCGCTCGTAGCGCTCTGCGAGCAAGGTAAAGAGCACCTCGGCTTCCTCCGGGCTTTGCTGGATGTAGCCCAGATCATCGAGCAGCAACACCTCGAAGTGATCGAGCTTGCGTAAGGCGCGCGGCAATTCGAGGGCGCGCTTCGCGGCGAGCAGCTCCTGCACCAGACTGTAGGTCGGCGTGAAGAGCACCGAGTGTCCACGGTCGACGAGCGCGTGGCCGACGGCACAGAGGGCGTGGCTCTTGCCGACGCCGGGCAGGCCGAACGCCAGCACATTCGTCGCCTCCGCGAGGAAGTCGCCCTCGCCGAGCTCGCGCAACTTGCGCACGAGCGTGGCCGGCAGCCGTCCTTCGTCGAGGGTGTCGAACGTCTTGCCGGGTGGCAGCTTCGAGGCGCGACGGAGGCGCGTGACACGTCGGGCGCGGCGCTCGTCGGCTTCGAGCTCGAGGACGGCCAGCAACACCGGGAAGGCCGGTTGCTGGTCCGCTTCGACGAACCGCGACACGAGCTCGCGCGCGGCGGTCGTGAGCGTGAACCCGGTGAGCAACGTCGTGATCTGATCCCCGACGGTGACGGTCGCGCGGGTGCGACTCATGCCGGCACTCCGACGAGGAGGGTGTCGTAGACGCGCAGGTCTGGCGTCGGCAGATGGAGCGTCGGAATCGTCGGTGTCGGGGGCGCGACGCGCTGCTGCACGGCTGCGTAGTCGAAGCGGCCGGCGTCGAGCACGGTGCGGAGCGTCTCGGTGACGCGCGCCTCGCCGTGGAGCGCGGCGAGTTGCAGAATCCGGAGATACTCCACGTCGGCGCGCTCGCCGTGGGTCGTCTGCAAGGCATCGAAGGTGCGTCGGAACGTCACGGAGGGAAACAGATCCTCGCGATAGCGATACCGCGCAAACGCACCGGGCTTCCGCACCAACCAGCCAATGACGTGGCGGTAGTCGATGTGGTGCTCCTCCTCGCCACGGAGACGCGGCATCGTCTGCACCAACTGCCCGCGATAGCGGACCTCGATGAGATCGGCATGCACCCGCGCTTCGACGGTATGGCCCATGAGGCGCGCGGGCACGGAGTAGGTCCGGTGCGCGACGCGAATCGTGCTCCATCGACGGACGACGGGCAGATAGATCGTGTAGCTGGGAATCGCGGTTGAAGGCAGCGTGTGGAGGGCGGCGCGGTCGGTGGCGACGCGGTCGGCGACGGCGCGACTCCCGCGATCGACGGTGTCACGCACGAACGCTTCGTACGCCGCCAGCGTGGCAAAGTCCGCGTGGCCACGCACCACCAACGCCTGCGCCACGACCGCTTTGAGTCGACGATGCGCCTGCTCGGCGACGCCGTTTTCATGCGCGCGCCCGGGCGTGATCCGGCTGGAGCGCATCCCGTAGTGCTCAAGCACCGCGCGAAATCGCGTCGTCAGATCGCGCCCGCTACTGTGTTTCAATTCGTGAGTCGCAGCGGAGAGATTGTCGCTGCGCAGTACCGCGGGGACGCCCCCGAGCGCCCACAGGGCGCCTTGCAGGCCGGCGACCAGCGCCTCGAATGTCTCGCCGAACGCGACGGCCACCCAGCGCCAGCCGCTGTACGTCAGCACGAACTCGAAGAGGAGATGCGGCAGCGGCTCGCCAGCGATGGTCACGCCGAGGTCAGTGCCGTGGGTGAAGTCGATCGCGGCCTCGCGCCCCGGCACAGCCACTTGCTCGAAATACACCTCGGGCTCAAGGCCGTGTAACGCCCGCCAGTCGCGAAACCGGCGCTGCAGCGTCCGCGCCTGGCCCGGATGAAACTGCACCGGATGGCGCCGGCACAACTCGGCCAACATCCATTTAGCTTCGAGCACGCCTTTGGAATCGCGCTGGAGTAAGGGCTCAATCTCGGTGGACCAGACCGTCGCAAAGGGATTGGATCGGGTCCGCCAATCGCGGGGCTGCTTCGTCGCCGAGGGTACCGGCCCGGCATCCCACTCCCGAGCCGTCCGAATACTCATCCCCGCCGACGCCGCCGCGGCTGCCTGGGTCTTGCCGTCCATACGTTTTTGCCTTAAAAGCCACACCTGCGCGTCACTGACCATGAGCCTCCAGGCTCTCAGCGTCACACAGACCAGCCGGCTGACCCGCAGCGGCAGATCTAATTGTCGTCAGGCGGCAGATTTAATTGTCGCCGCGCAGACGGCTGCGATCGGTCAGGCCGCGCAAACCCCAGTGCTTATACCGTTCGTAGATCTTGTACCCCGTCTTCCGGGAAATCCCGAATTCGACACAGAGGGTCGACATCGGCTGGCCCTCCATCAGGCGGGCCACAAACCGCAGGCGCTCGTCCTCCACG
>JBOGIZ010000295.1:0-11918 GCA_050747805.1 Vicinamibacterales bacterium
ATTGCGGCCTCGCCGGCAGTCGAACGCTCCGAGGAGCTCGACGCGACGGAAGCCGAGTGGCGCCAGCTCATATCGGAGCACGGCTTCGAACTCACCGCCGACGCCGACGCGCGCTTCACGGGCGCGATCGCGGCCGCGCGCGGTGCGGTCGACGCCGCCGCAGAGGAGCGCCGCGACCGCGAGGCGCGCGAGGCGCGAACGGCAGCCGCGCGCGCCAGGCGCGCGGCGCTCTGCGAAGAAGTCGAGGCCCTCTACGGCGAGGACGCGCAGGATCGGCTGGAGCGCGCGCGCGCCGATTGGGAAGGATTCGCGCAAGACACGGACGCCGCCGACGCGCACGCGGAATTCGGCGACCGCTTCCGTCAGGCCTGCGAGCGTGCGGTCTCGCGTCACGAGAACCGCCAGGAGATCGCGCGCGCGAACGCGCGGCTCGACGAACTGGCGAGGGAAGCCGAGCAGCTGGCTGCGCGCGACGATAGCCCCGCATACGCGTGGGAGTCAATCACGCGCGAATGGGAGTCGCTGAAGGCGCGCGCCGATGGACTCGACGAGGCCGTGGTACAGCGGTTTGCGGCCGCAGAGACGACGATCAAGGAGCGTGCGGAGGCCAAGCGCGCCGCGGCGGAAAAGGCGCTGCGTCAGCAGGTCGTCCGCATCGATCAGTTGATCGATCGCGTGCTCCGGCGCGCGGAGGCGGAAGACCTCACGTTGAAGGAAGCCGACAAAGCCGCACGCGATCTGCGCGCGGCCATCGAAACGCCGCTCTCGCTTCCCCATTACGAGCGCGAGGAATTGATCGAGCGCCTGAAAGCGGCGCTCACGGCGCTCGCGCCGAAGCTGCACGAATTGCGCGAAATGGACGAATGGAAGCGTTTCGCGAATGCGGCCGTGCAGGAAGAAATGATCGCGCAGACCGAAACGCTCAAGTCGAAGTACGATCTCGAGAAACCCGAAGACGTCGAGAAGGCCGCGCGGGAGCTTCACGAAATCCAGGAGCGCTGGAAGCTGGCGGCGGAAGCGCCGCGGGCGCAGGCGCAAACCTTGTGGCATCGCTACCGGCAGGCCGCCGATCCCATCCAGGAGAAGGCGCGCGAGTTCTTCGCCAAGCGCGAAGGCGAGCGGCAGGAAAATCTGCAGAAAAAGCTCGCGCTCTGCGAGCGCGCCGAGGCGCTCGCCGACTCGACCGACTGGATCAGGACCGCGGAGGAGCTGAAGAAACTTCAGGCGGAATGGCAGGCGATTGGCCCCGTGCCGCGCCAGGACACCCGCGTTGTCTGGAAGCGGTTCCGGGAAGCATGCGATCGGTTTTTCACCCGGCGCAATGACGATCTCGCCCAGCGCAAAGAGGTGTGGGCGGCGAATCAGGCGAAGAAGGAAGCGCTGTGTGCGCGCGCCGAGGAGCTGGCGCAATCGCGCGACTGGGACCGCGGGGCGTCCGAGATCCGGCGCCTCCAGGCCGAATGGAAGACGATCGGACCCGTCAGGCGCACGAAGTCTGAGGCGCTGTGGGGCCGGTTCCGCGGCGCGTGCGACACGTTCTTCGATCGCTACAAGCGGCGCGACGACATCGAGCTCGAAGCGCATCAGGCCGATCGCGAAGCGCTCGCGCAGGAACTCGAGGCGCTGCTCCCCGCCTCCGCGAACGCGTCGGCGGCAGAGGCCGCCGCGGAGGCCGCTGCGGATGGCGCGGCCGGCGATGCTTCGGTCGGCGAGCCCGGCGCCGCGGATGCTTCTGTCGAGAGCGCAGCTGCTTCGGCGGAGCCCGAGGAGGCCGCTGCGGAGACGTCCGCCGCGCCGGCCCCGGCGCCCGAGCCGCCGCCGAACCTGCTCGAGCGCGTCCGGACGCTGCGGACCCGGTGGAATCAGTCGACGCCAGCCGTACGGCACGGCGCCGATCCGTTGAGCGCGCAGTTCGTCGCGATTATGGAGCGGCTGCTGACGACCTATCCCGCGGCGTTCAAGGGCACGGAGCTCGACGTGGAAGCGAGCCGTCAACGCATGGAAAAGCTCGTGACGCGCGTGGAGGGATTCGTCGCGCAGTCCGCGGAGCCGTCGCAATCCTCGACTCAGGATCTTGCGGCCCGGCTGCGTGAAGCGCTCGCCAGCAATACGATCGGCGGCCGCGCCGGCGAGGAATCGAAGTGGCGCGGCATGGCCGACGAGGTGCGTCAGGCACAGGCGGCGTTCGCGCGGCTCGTGCCCGTGCCCGGCGATACCGGCCGCCAGCTGGCGGATCGCTTCCACAAGGCGTGCAACCGCTTCTTCGATCTCTATCGGCGCAAGGTACCGCCGCCCAGCCAGCCGCAGCGCGGCGGTCGGCCGGTCGGGACGCGGTAGCCGCGAGGCCGCAGAGGCGGAGTCGGCGGAGATTCAGAGACGGAGGGAACGGAGGGGGCGGAGGGAACGGCACAACATCACAACGGAGCAACGGGGGAACGGAGTTGAACGGAGACGAGGATGTTGCGCGTGGCGTCATCGGTCGGTCCGCCGCCGGCCAAGATTTCTCCGTTCGTCCCCGTTTCTCCGCGTCTCCGTTGTGATGTCGTCCCGTTATCTCCGTCCCCTCCGCCCCTCCGTCTCTGATCCCTCCGTCCTCTCACGCAGCGAAGAGCCGATCGAAGTTTCCACCCATGATGGCATCGCGATCCGCGGCGCTGGCGCCGATCGCAGTGAGAATCCGCGACTGTTCCTCATAGATCGACCGCTGCCAGCCGCGCGGGAAGAACGACGAGTCGGTGCCGAACAGGATCCGGCCCGCGCCGACGACCGCCAGCGCCGTCCGAAACACCGCCTCGAGCGTCAGGCCAGGGTGCGTTTTCATCCAGCCGTTCGAGCTCGACGTATCGAAATAAAGGGTCGGACACTGATCCGCGGCCATGAGCGCCTCGCGGAAAAACCCCGCCCCGAAGTGCGGAATGATGACGGGCACCTGCGGATACCCCAGCGCGATGCGCGCGAGCGCCAGCGGATCCCCGAGCCGCAGATCGAACCGGCTTGCCAATCCCAGCTTCTTGCGAATCCCAATCGTGAGAATGCCGCAGTGGACGAACACGGCGGCGCCGTGCGCCGATGCCGCGCGAAACACGTTTTCCACCCCATTGGCGTCGAGGCGATATCCGTGCATGGCGGGAAAGAGGCAGACGGCGCGCATGCGCAGATCGCCGAGCGCGCGGTCGAGCGCCGCATCCGCGTCGGCCGCAGCGGGATTGTGCATGAAGAATCCGACGAAGCGCTTTGGATGATGCGCCACCGCTTCGGCCACCGACGCGGCGTCGCCAGGAACGCTCGCGATCAGCGCCGCACGGCCGACGCCGTGCCGATCGAGCTCGAGAATCCACCGATCGCCCAGTTCGGCCGGCGTCCCGGGCGCATCCCACTTCAGAGACGCCGCGATGGCGTCGGCGCCGCCGCGGTCGGGCGCGAGCAGCTCCAGGAACCGCGACGAGAACAAATGGCAGTGCGCGTCGTGAATCACCCTACGAACTTATACCCCATCCCGTGGATCGTGAGGATGAACTGCGGATGGCGCGGGCTGGGCTCGATTTTCTGTCTCAGCCATGCGACATGCACGTCTACCGTTCTGGTCGACGGCATCGCGTTATAGCCCCAGACTTCATTCAGAAGTTCATCCCGCGAGAGTGCGGCGCCGCGGTGCTCGATGAAGTACCGCAGGAGCTGAAACTCCCGCGCCGACAGCTCCAGCGGGTGTCCCGCGCGCGCGGCCTCCGCTTTGCGGAAGTCCACATGAATGTCGGCGAATGCATACCGATCGATGCTGTGCGGCGCGACACGTCCGCGTCGCAGCTGCGCTTCAATGCGCGCGAGCAGCTCCGACATGTCGAACGGCTTCGTGACGTAGTCATCGGCGCCGAGCTTCAGACCAATCACCTTGTCGACCGTCTGGCTGCGCGCGGTCAGCATGATCACGGGCGTCTCGACCGCGCGCTTCCGCATTTCGCGGCACACGTCAACACCGCCGAGACGCGGCAGCATTACATCGAGCAGGACGAGATCGAACGGCTCACGGCAGGCGCGCTCGAGTCCGCTTTCGCCGTCAGCCGCCGCCTCCACCGCGTATCCTTCGCGCGTCAGCCGGTCGGTGAGCGTCAGCACGAGTCCCGGTTCATCTTCGACCAGGAGAATTCGTCTCACGCCTGCTGCGCTCGCGCGCGCTGTCCGTCAAGCACGGCGGCGGGTTCGATCGCCGTCGGGAGCATGAGCGTAAACGACGACCCCTGGCCCGGCGCACTCTCGAGTGACACCCTGCCACCGTGTGCGTCGACGATCCGCTTGACGAGACTCAGCCCGAGGCCGGCGCCCTGGATCTGCCCCTCAATCACATCGCGCGCGCGATAGAAGGGATCGAAGACGCGCGCGTGATCGGACGGCGCGATGCCGATGCCGCGATCGCTGACGGTGACGGCGACGTAATTGCCGGCGCGCGACGCGGCGACCCCGACCCACTTTGAATCGCCGCCGTACTTGATCGCGTTCCCAATGAGATTGTGAAGCACGCGTCTGAGCGCCGCCTCATCTCCAATCACCGGCGGCACCTCGTCGCCAATCGCGACGTCGATCGTCACGCCAGGATGAGGCGCCGCGTGGCGGCAGTCGGCAACCGCCTGCGCGATCAGCGGCCCCACCGCGATCGGGCGAAGATCGAACCTGCGGCGCCCGGTCTGGAGACCCGCGAGCTGCAGTACCTGTTCGACGAGGTCTGAAAGCCGCACACCCTCGTGCCGTACCAGTTCTCCGTACTGGCGGACGCGCGCCTGGTCGTCAACGACGCCGTCGGCCAGATTGTCGGCGGCGGAGCGGATTACCGCGAGCGGCGTGCGCAGTTCGTGAGACACCGTCGCGACGAACTCGATCTGCTGCCGCGCGAGCCGCTGCGCGCGGCGTGTCGAGACGATGAGCAGTCCGATGCTGACGGCGAGGACGGTCAGGATCCCCGAGCTGATCGCAAGGTTGCGGCGGCGTTCGGCATCGACGGCCTTCTCGAGCGAACCGGCAGGATGTTCGACGAGCACGCGCCAGTGCGGCACGGCTGCAAGCGGCGCCGATACGCCCGCCGCGCGGTCTGATGGCAGCGGCGCGAACATCTTGTTGACGAGCGCGGGGTTGCCGCCCTGCACGAGCACCGTCATCGGCGCGCCAGGCCGAATCGACCACTCGGCCGTGCTCGGCGTCGTCGTGATTGTTTCGTGCAGGAACGTGTGCGGCTGCGCCTCGCTCGATCCCGCGGCGGATCCGCTGATGCGCGCGAACCGGCGGACCTCCGTGGCCAGCGGCGCAAAATCCTGCGCGCGAACCTGAAAGAAGTCCGCCGCCGCGTCGACCTTGGCGGTCAGCGAAGGCGCGAATGATGCGGGCGACTGAAAGAGCCGATCCGCGCTCGTCGAGATCACGGCAACCTCGTAATCCACGCTGGAATCACCGGGTCTCTGGGAGTCATGCAGCGTGCGCGCCTGCGCAGCGCCACCCGGCGCCCGGAAATATTGATCGGCGAGCGCCGGCAGGACGCTCCGGCTGATCTCGCCGCGATCGAGCATCACAATCGTGTACGAAAGATCCGGCCGCGGCACGGCCGATTCAACGCCTAAGCGGCCGATCAGCACGATCGGCATCGGAACCACAATCGCGGGAATCAACGGCCAGACCGGCTGCGCGATCGACCGAACCCAGAGCTGCCGCGAGCCCTCGAGCGGAATGCCAGGCCGGCTGCGCTGCTCGATTTGTATGCGGACCGCGTTCAACGCATCCGGCCAGTCCGCCGCCTCGAGCGTGCCGGTGCCGGGGACGAATCGTCGCAGCGACTCGCCGGCCGGTCCGGCGGAGGCGACGTAGACTTGGCCGATGATGCGAGGGAACCGCGCGGTGGCCTGCCACTGTTCGTAGCGCTCGGCGATCCGGGCGGCGACGTTCTGATCGGGACCTGGAGCGTCGAGCTGAAAGAGCAGGTACGCGCGAGTCATCTCGCGATCGAAATCTTCGGCGAACTGCGCCGCGTGCGCGTTCAGCGCTGCCGTCATGCGATCGCGCTCCGCCGCGCTGATCTGGCCAAGCCAGCGGTACTGGAGCGTCGCCAGCAGCACGACGAGCGCGAGCAGGATGGCGGCGACCGCCGCTCCCGGCGAGTAGAATCCGCGCAACATCGCCGCGAGTCTAGCACGCGGCTTTTTGCCGGCGCGCCGCGCGCGGCAGGTTTTACGTGCTTAACAATTTCTTAGCGCCGGCTTAACCTTTCCAGCCGTCCAAGTCGGGAAGATCGACGTCTCATCCATGCGATCGCGAGGTTTCTTCATGAATCGTTGCTGCGCTACCTGTGCTGTCCTCTTCATCGCGGCGTTTACCGGGACCGGCGTGCGTGCGGCGCCGCAAGCGGACAAAGCCGCGGGCATTCTCGCGGAAGCTCGGAAAGCGATTGGCGCGAAGGCCATCGAACACTTGTCGTCGCTCAACGTCGACGCGAGCGTGAAGCGCGACGTCGGGCAGATGCAGCTCGATTCCACTCTCGAGATGCTGTTTCAGCTGCCCGACAAATACGTGCGGTCGGAGACGTTGACGCGGGGCCCGATGACGTCGACCTCGACCACAGGATTCAACGGCGACGCGCCGATTCAGCGCTTCAGCTCGCCTCCGTCGCAAGGCGGCGTGATGATGTTCCGCATGGGCGGCCCCGGGGCGCCGCCGCCGGGACCCGACGGCAAGCCTGCCGAGCTCACGCCGGAGCAGAAAGCGGCGATGAGCAAGGCGGCCGTGCGAAGCGCCACGGTCGACGTCTCGCGCCTGATGCTCGGCTGGTTCGCCATGGCGTTCCCGTCACTCGACGCCACCTACACCTACGCGGGCGAGGCGGTCTCGCCGGACGGCAAGGCCGATGTGATCGACGTGAAGGGTGCCGACGGGTTCGCCGCGCGGCTCTTCATCGACGAGCAGCGCCATCTGCCGCTGATGCTCACATACACGGCGCCGAAGCCGCGCATCATCACGATGAGCCGAGGACGGGGGCCCGGAGGCGCGGGACGCGGAGAAGCAACGGCATCGCCCGATGCCATCCAGAAGCAGGCTCAGCAGGCCGCCGGCCAGCCGCCGGAAATGGCGGAGTACACGCTCTACTTCGACGACTGGCGCAGCGTCGACGGCCTCAAGTTCCCCTACTCGATCAAGCAGGCGATGGCGGGCACTACGATGGAGGACTGGACCGTGACGAAGGTCCAGATCAATCCGACGATCGATCCGAAGAAGTTCGACGCGGGGGGCCTGTGAGCCAGGCGCGAGTGTGGAGGCTGTGTCCACGCATGATCGTGGCCGCCGCGCTGCTGATGGCCACATCGGCAGTTCCAGTTGCGGCACAGGCACAGCCGCGCACGGCCGAGCTGCGGGTGACGGTCCGCGATCCAAGCGGCGCCGTGATTCCGGATGCAGCGGTCACCGTCACGGGCAGCGACAAGACGACGGCGCCGATCGCCAAGCAGTCCGTGTCAACAGACGCTGAAGGCATCGCCGACGTCGACCATCTGCCGCCGGGACACTATTCGATCACCATCGCCTTTTCCGGCTTCGAGACGCGCACGCTGACCAACGTCCGGCTCAAGCCCGGCGACAACCATCATGACGTGACGCTCGGTATCGCGAAGGTGGCCGAGACCGTCGCCGTGGGTCGCGACGCGCAGACCGCGGCCTCGGATCCCAACAACGAGCGGCTCGGCAACGTTCTCACGAAAGCGCAGATCGAGGCACTCCCAGACGATCCCGATGAGATGGAGCAGCAGTTGAAGCAGATGGCGGGCCCCGGTGCCGAGATCCGCGTAGACGGCTTCCACGGCGGGAAGCTTCCACCGAAATCGCAGATTCGATCCATTCGTTTCGCGAGCAACATGTTCGCCGCCGAGAATCACAACGGCGGCATGACGTTCGTCGACATCGAGACGCAGCCTGGCTTGGGGCCGCTGCGCGGCAGCACGGATGTCTCGTACCGCGGGCGCGCGCTCGACGCCCGCAATGCGTTTCAGCCGACGAAAGGGCCCGAGGAAACGAAGCAATACAACGGCGACCTGAGTGGCACGCTCTGGCAGAACCGAACATCGTTCTCGCTGGGCATTACGGGCGCGAATCTGTTCGATTCGGCAAACGTGTTCGCGGCGCAGCCCGGCGGCGACGACATCGCCGCCGTCCGCCGGCCGTCGAGCCGATCCACCGTGAACCTGCGGCTCGACCAGGCGTTGACGACGACACAGACGCTGCAGGCGAGCGTTCAGCGAAACGCCGTCGATCAGCACGAGCTCGGCGTCGGCAATTTCGATCTGCCGGACCACGCATACTCGCAGAACGCCACCGATACGCTGTTTCGTCTCAGGGACACCGGTCCATGGTCGAAGTCGGTGAATGCGGAGACGCGGCTGCAGATCCGTCAGTCCTCGAGCGCGAGCGCGTCGGCTCTGGAGACGCCGACGATCGACGTCCTCGACGCATTCACGTCGGGCGGTGCGCAGCAAAGCGGCGGAACCCGATCGACGGAGCTCGAATATGCCACCAACGTCGACTACGCGCGCGGCCGCCATTCGATGCGGTTCGGCACACTCGTGCAGGGCGGCAGCTATCGCACCGATGCGAACACGAACTATCTCGGCACGTTCACGTTCTCCAGTCTGGCGGACTACGAAGCCGGCCGGCCGGCCACGTTTACCGAGCGCGCGGGCAATCCAACGGTGCAGTATTCGAACTGGGACGCGGGTTTCTTCGCGCAGGACGACTGGCGCGCCGCCAAGAGCCTGACGCTGAGCGGCGGCATCCGCGAGGAATTCCAGACCCACATCGGCAACCACTGGGACCTCGCGCCGCGCGCGGGATTGACGTGGTCCCCCTTCAAAAACGGCAAGACCATCGTCCGCGCGGGCGGCGGCGTCTTCAACGACTGGCTCGACGCCAGCGTGTATCAGCAGACACTGCAGGTGAACGGCGTCAACCAGCAGGATCTCGTCATCGTCAATCCCAGCTATCCGGATCCGTCCAGCGACGACGCAAACGCCGAGGCGCTTCCACCCAGCGTGTACTCGCTGGCGCCGGGCCTGGCGCTTCAGAAACGCGCACTCGTTCTCGCGGGTGTGTCACAGCAAATCTCGATGTTCAACGTGAACGTCAACTACACGCACGCCGACGGCTGGGACCGCTATCGAGGCCGCAACGTCAACGCGCCGCTCGACGGCGTGCGGCCCGACCCCACGCTGGGCAACGTCACGCAGGTGGAGTCAACGGGAGGCCTGCGGAACGATTCGCTCAACGTTGGGGTGAATCTGTTTCTCCCGAACAAGCACACGATGCTGTTCGCCAACTACGGGTGGCTGCATCAGCGGAACGATGCGGACGGACCGTTCAGCCTTCCCGCCGACAGCTATAATCTCGCCGCCGAGTGGGGGCCTGCGGCCGGCGTCCCGAGCCAGATCGCGAGCGCCGTGTTCAATACGATGCTGTGGGATCGCCTGCGCGTCGCCGTGTCGACGACCGCACATTCGGGCACGCCGTACGACATCACCACGGGACGCGACAATAATGGCGACACCGTATTCACGGATCGCCCTGCCGGCGTCGGACGCAACAGTGGGACGGGCGCCGGCATGTGGGACGTGGCCGCCCGGCTGACGTATGTTTTCGGGTTCGGGCAGAAGCCGCAGCAAGCCGGTCCCGGGGGTCAGGTGGTCATGATCACCCGGCGCGCGGGTGGCGGCGCCGGCGATCTGCTCGGGCCGGCGGGCGGACTGGGCGGCGGCGCGGAAGACAAGCGCGTGCGGATCGAGCTGTTCGCCTCGGCGTCGAATCTCTTCAACCGCGTCGGTCTCATGGGCTACTCGGGCGTGATGACGTCGCCTTTTTTCGGGATGCCGACAGCAGCCGGTCCGGCGCGGAAGCTCGATGTGGGGCTGCGGATCGGATTCTGACATTCCAGCGTGCGCGTCAGGCCGGAAGACGATCACGAGCACAATTGCGTATTCCTGATTCTTACTTCCCGATCTCTCGATCTCGCGATATCCCGGCTGCTGTTTTCGCGAACGAGCGTTCCGCGATCAGGAAGTACGGGATCGCCAGCGTCGAGAGCGCCGCGGCGACCCCAAACGCGGTCGCAAACCCGTATCGGCCGATGATCCAGCCCATGCTCGTCGATCCGGTGCCGATTCCGGTATCGAATGCGGCGAGAATCGCGCCGAAGGCGGCGCCGCGGCGATCCGCGTCCACGTGGCGCATGACGTAGCCCACGAACACCGGATACGCGGTGCCGAATCCGGCGCCAAAGATCACGGCGGACGTTGCCTGCCAGAACAGAGTGCCGCCTCGCGTGAGACACCACAGCCCGACCGCGATCAGCGCGAGACACGGCAGATAGATGCGGCGATATCCGAGACGGTCGCCGAGGCGCCCGGCCAGCGGACGCGTCGTCAGAATCACGACCGCGAGCAGCGTGAGGTAGATGCCCTTCGGCGATACGCCGGAGGCGTCGGCGTACAGCGCCGTGAAGCTGGTGATGCCGCCGTATCCGAACGTGCACAAGAAGAGCGACAGCGCGAGGACCAAGACGCGCCATTCGACGACGCGCGGGCGGGGTGCGGCGGGCCGAGAGCGGGGGGCGGAGTGCGGGGCGCGGAGTGCGGAGTGCGGGGCGCGGGGTGCGAAGCGCGGGGTGCCGGGCGCGGGCTGCGAAGTGCGACGTTCGGACACCCTGACCGCGTCCGGCGCTTGTGTACCGGCGATGCGCCACGCGACCACGGCCATCGTGGCGTTGAGCGCCGCCGATTCGAGACAGAGCGCACGCCAGCCGAAGCGGTACACCCAGAATCCGATTGGCGGCGCGACGGCGATCGCGGCCACGCTCGCCAGGCCGTAATAGCCGATGCCTTCCGCTCGTCGATCGACCGGCAGCATGTTCGTCAGATACGCCGCTGACGCCGTCAGCAGCCCCGACCAGAACATCCCGTGCACGACCGCGAGCGCAAGCATCAGTTTGTAGCCCGGCAAGACAGCGTAGACAATCGAGAACGCGCACAGCGCGACACTCGAGACGACCATCACGCGCGTGAAGCCAACGCGATCCGCGAGCGCGCCCGTCGCGGGCGCGGAGAATGCCGACGCGTACGTGAGAAACCCGAGAAACAGACCGGAGGCTGCATCGCCTCCGCCAAGATCGAGAATGTGAAACGGCGCGGTGGGGAACAGCTGAAACGCCGACAGGAAGACGACGAACGAAAAGCCGCACATCACGAGAAAGCGCGGCGTGACAAGCGACGGGAGCAAACGAGGATTGTATGCGGTCGGGGTTCCGATAAGATCAAGCCATGGATCGTGACCTTTCTGCCTTCCGCCCTTCGAAGATCTGGCGGCGTATGCCACTCGATCGCCGCATCGACGCCGCCTCGCTCTTCTGGAATGACGAACAGTCAGACGAGCAGCAGCTGGAAGCGGTGACGGCCATCGCTTCCCATATGAAGTTCCGCCCGCGCAGCGTCGTCTCGCTCGCGCCGGAGAAGCGCGCGAAATATCTGGCGCAGCTCCCGACGATCAGCGACACGATCGCCGCGCGCGCGCTCGTGAATTACCACCTCGAGCGTCGGCGGGAGATGATGGGGGCCTTCCTTGACGCCCTCGGCATGGCGCACGAGAACGGCCTCATCAGCGAGGAGAAGGTGCCGAAACCGGATGCCGCCAAGATCGCGGCGGCCGCCGGAGCGCTGTCGTCGAAGTATCCGCCTGACGAGGTGTCGCTGTATTTCGCGACGCTGGTGTCTCAGGACCCCGAAACGTGGGAGCCGCTCGTCGAGCTGTCGGGCGTGGACACCGGCGACGCGGCGACGCGCGGATGATGACGGCTCACGACGTCATGGCCGCGATTTCCGCGGCCGCGCGCAGGCCGCTCTCGATCGCGCCGT
>JBOGIZ010000296.1:0-8887 GCA_050747805.1 Vicinamibacterales bacterium
CCCGACGATGTGGCGATGGATGAAACCTACTGGGCGGACATCCAGGAGGCGTTCACACTCGACCGGACGCTCATCAACCTGAACAACGGCGGGTGCTGTCCGAGCCCGCGCGTGGTGCACGAGGCCCTCAAACGATATCTCGATCTATCGAACGAGGCACCCGTGTATTACATGTGGCAAGTCCTCGAGCCGAATATCGAAAGCGTCCGCCGGCGCCTGGCCGCCGAATTCGGCTGCAGCCCCGACGAAATGGCGATTACGCGCAACGCGAGCGAAGCGCTGCAAATCGCGCAGCTCGGGATCGATCTCAAAGCGGGCGACGAGGTCGTCACGACGAACCAGGATTACGGTCGCATGCTCGACACATGGGATCAACGCGCACGGCGCGACGGGATTACCGTGCGGAAGATCTCATTCCCCGTCCCGCCGCCGTCGATGGACGACCTCGCGGATCGTCTACTCGGCGCAATCGGACCGCGCACGAAGGTCCTGCACTTCTGCCACATCACGAATCTGACTGGCCAGATCTTTCCAGTGCGCGCCATCTGCGACGCCGCTCGCGCGAAGGGCATCAAGACCATCGTCGACGGCGCGCACGCCTTCGCGCATTTTCCCTACAAGTTGTCGGATCTCGGCTGCGACTACTACGGCACGAGCCTCCACAAATGGCTGCTCGCGCCGATCGGGACGGGATTCCTATACGTCCGCCAGGAAAATATCGAGAGCCTCTGGCCACTGACGCCCGCTGGTGCAGCCGCGGCAAAGAACATTCGCAAGTTCGAAGAGATCGGCACGCACCCGGCGGCGAACCACGACGCGATCGCCGAGGCGCTGACGTTTCATCAGGGGATCGGCGCCGAACGGAAGGCGGCGCGGCTGCGGTATCTCAGGAATCGATGGGCGGCACGGCTGCAGAATACGGGCCGCTTCCGGATTCACACGAACCTCGATCCGCATCAGTCCTGCGCGATCTGCACCGTGCAGGTCCTGACCGTGCCGAGCGGCAAGGTCGTCCAGCAGCTCTGGGACAAGTGGCGGATCATCGCGACGCCGATCGTGCACGCCGAATACGAAGGTGTGCGGGTGACGCCGAACGTCTACACCACGCTCGACGAGATCGATACCTTCGCCGACGCGATGGAGAAGATCGCCCCCAGCGCGTGACACACGGGAAGAGTACGCGTGACACGACGGATCACGCAAAGCGCGCAAAGACGTTGATTCTCTTTGCGTCCTTTGCGATCTCTGCGTGACGGTACGTCACTTCCACGACCGGCGGGGCCTCAAACGGTTGAAGCGGGCGGGAGGCGCAAAAACGGCTGCCTCCAACCGGAGACGGAACGCAAGCACCCTGCGAAAGTGCTGACGCTTGATCGATTGACGGACACCGGACCATTCCGGGACCGCCTCCTGCGATCCGCCCCCGGCTGAAGGCAGCCTGTCCGTGCGCGCCGCTAGGCGAGCACTTTGATGACGACGCGGCGGTTCTGCGCGCGGCCGGACTTCGTCTTGTTCGGCGCAACCGGGTTTTCTTCGCCGTAGCTAATCACGTTCATCTTGTGCAGCGGGACCTGGTCATGCTCGTACAGGTAGCGGCGCACGGCTTCGGCGCGCTCGAGGCCGATGCGGAGGTTGACGTCCTTCGGGCCGACGTTGTCGGTGTGCCCTTCGATCTCGATGTAGGCGCCGTTGGGATTCGCCTTGAGCTGCGCCACGAGCTGGTCGAGCTTGTCTGCGGCCTCCTGCGGGAGCTTCGTCTGTCCGAACTTGAAGTTGCCCTCGTCTTCGCTCAGGACGACTTCGTAAATCAGGCGCTTCGACGCGGCCTCGATCGCATCGGCGCGGGCGTTCACCTTGTCGACGCCGGCAGACGCGTCGTCGGCCTTCTGTCCAGCCGCCTGGGCCTTCTGATCGGCGGCCTGCGCTTCCTGATCGACCTGCCCGATTTTCGTCTCGTTCGCAGCCGTACGCTGCTGGCCTTCCTCGACAGACTTGGACAGCGTGTCAACCTTGTCGTTGACCTCGCCGACCCGCTGCCGCACCATCTTCTTCGTCGCGCAGGCGCTCGATCCGCCCACGGCGAGCGCCGTCACCGCGAGTGCCATCACTATTCTTCTCATCGCAGCCTTCTCCTTCTGCTCTCGTGCGCAGGCCGGCGGCCTGCGTTACCGATCCACCATTGGCGACATGCCGCGCCGGTCGCCGGGCGACACGTCATAACCGGTCCGCGCCCGCACCGTCAGCGAGCGGTCCTTCACCTTCACGTCCACGGGATGCCATCCGCGCGCGTCCGACGCGTTGAACGCGAGCACGTACTCGTGCCGCAGCTCGTCGACGATCTGCCGCGCCGCGAGGCTCTGATGCGCCGGCGCGCTCGTCACGAACAATTCGCCGCCCGTCCAGTGCGCGAGATCGCGAAGCGTTCCCGCGGGAAGCGGCGTGTGCCGGCCGGCCGTCTGGTCTTGATATTCAGTCGGCGCCACGACGGCGACGACGTACACTGGGACGTCGATCGCGCTGGCGATCTCGGACACGCGCGTGGGCGTCAGCTCGCTGCTCGTATCGATGCCGTCGGTGAAGACGACGATCGCCCGGCGCCGCCGCCGATCGGCCGTGTCTGCCACCTCATGCGCCGTCTCCGCGATCGCGTCGTACAACGACGTCTCGCCGTACGGCATCACCCGGGACAGCGCATTGTCGATGGCGCCAGGGTCGGACGTGAACGGCTGGAGCTCCTGGAGATTCATGTCGAAGCTGAACACCGCGGCTTCGTCGCCGCCGTTTTCGAGATGCAGCGTGCCCAGCACCTGGTCCGCCGCGCGGTGCGCCTCGTCCATGTGCTCGCTGAGCCGCATGCTTCCGCTGACGTCGAACAGCAGCGCCACTCGCAGCGGCGCGTTCTCATCGGAGTGAAACTCGACGATGGGCCGCGGCAAGCCCGACTCCTCGATGACGAAATCTTTCTTGGTGAGATCCGAGGCGAAATGCCCGTGCCGATCGCGCACGACGGCCGCGACCGTGACCACGTCGACAGAGGATCGAAATGTCGGCTTCTGCTGAAGCGCCGAGCCGTTCACCGTCGTGGCCGAGATCGCCAGACCGGTGAGAAGAGACAACACGGCCGAGACTTTCGCAGGACCCGCCACGTGAAGTGCGCACTCCAAGCGGAATGCCATCGTTGCAAGTCTCCTGTTATAAACGTGTTAGGGGAATGTGACCAGTCGAGACCAGGGTCGGAACCTCGCGAAATCAAGCAATATTTACACGATCGAGACCTCGGCCCGCGGCGTTCTTACATTGCCGCGTCCTGATAAGATTTTTCGATGCGCACCGCAGCGCCGATTCCTGTCGCGCGCCGCATCAGCGGCTTCCAGTACGCCATCCGCAATATCGTCGCGGAGGCCCGAAAGGTTGAGGCATCGGGCCGGGAAGTTCGCTACCTCAACATCGGCGACCCGGTGATTTTCGGATTCAAGACGCCGCCACACCTGATCGAGGCGGTGACGCGCGCCATGCGCGACGGTCACAACGGCTATGCGCCGTCGGTGGGGATCCTGCCGGCGCGAGAGGCGGTCGCGGACGAACTCTCGCGCCGCGGCATGCCAATGACCCCGGACCGCGTCGTGATTACTGCCGGTACTTCCGAAGGCATCGAGCTCGCGCTCAACGCGCTGGCCGAGGCCGGTGACGACGTGCTCGTGCCATCCCCGACCTATCCTCTGTATACAGCGGTCCTCGCGAAGGTCGGGGCTCGGGCGGTGTTATACGATACCGACCCCGCCCAGGGCTGGCTGCCCGACCTCGATCACATCCAGCGGCTGATCACGCCTGCCACGCGCGCGCTCGTGGTGATCGATCCCAACAATCCGACGGGAGCGACGTATCCCCCGGGGGTGCGGCGCGCGCTCATCGAGATCGCCGACCGCCACAATATTCCGCTGCTCGCCGACGAGGTGTACGGCGATCTGGCGTACGACGGCCCGGTCGCCCCGCTCGCGAGTCTCTATCCCGACGCGCCGATCATCTCGTTCTCGTCGCTCTCGAAAGCGTACCTGGCGCCGGGCTGGCGCATGGGATGGCTGGCCGTCGGGCGCACGGCACGGCTCGACGAAGTCCTCGTTGGGATCAAGAAGCTCGCGGACGGACGGCTCTGCTCGACGGCGCCGATGGAGCACGCGATTCCCGCCGCGCTCAACGGCGATCGTTCGCACGAAGCCGGTTTCCGCGCCGCGCTGCGCGAACGCGCCGAGCTGACCGTCGCGCGGCTCAACGCGATTCCTGGCATCCGTACCGTGCCGCCGTCGGCGGCGTTTTATGCGATGCCGCAGGTGGCGCTCCCGCCGGGCGCGACCGATGAGGACTACGTGCTCGCCCTCCTTCGCGCGACGGGCGTGCTGTGCGTATACGGATCGGGGTTCGGCACGAAGCCCGAGGATGGATTCTTCCGGGTTGTCTTCCTCGCGTCGCCGGCCGAGCTCTCCGCGATCTACGACCTCATCGCCGGATTCACGCGCGAGTACTTGTCGCGCGAGGCGCATTGAACCAGCGCGACATCCACGCGCTCATCCTCTGGACGATCGCAATGGTCGTCCTGGCGGCGGCGATCGTGTGGTGCGCGTATCTCGTGCGCGGGGCCCTGCTGCTCATTTACGTGAGCGGTCTGCTCGCGATCGGATTCAGTCCGCTCGTGCGTCTGCTCGAGCGTCAGCGGCTGTTGCCGGTCGGCAATCGCCGCGTCCCGCGCTGGTTTGCGATTCTGACGCTGTATCTCGCCATCGCCGGCTTCGTGGTGTTCGCCGGTGGACTGATCGTCCCGCCGCTCGTGCACCAGGCCCAGTCGCTCTGGGCCTCGCTTCCCGACATGATCGATCACGCGCAGCAATCGCTGATCGATCACGGCTGGCTCCACGAAAAGCTGACGCTGCGCGAAGCGGTCGAGCGTGCGCCGTCGGGATCCACGGCGACCGTCCGGAGCGTCCTGGACGCCGCGGCCAACGTCGCCGGCGGCATCATCGGCATCGTTTCCATCTTCATTCTCACGCTGTACATTCTCCTCGACGCCGAAAACCTGCGGGCGGTGTTCCTTCGACTCTTCCCGCGCGATCGGCGGCCGCGCGTCGCGGCGGCGAGCAGCGAAATCACCGTGAAAGTGAGCGCGTGGCTCGGCGGCCAGGTGCTCATGGGCGGCGTCATCGGCGTGACGTCGGCCATCGGACTGTGGGCGATCGGCATTCCGTTCTTCTACGTGCTCGCGCTGCTCTCCGGAATCGGCGAGCTCATCCCCGTCGTCGGGCCGGTACTCTCGGCGATTCCCGCGCTGGCGGTCGCGGCGACGATCTCGCTGCAGAAGGTGATCGTCGTGCTGATTTTCTTCATCGTGCAGCAGCAGATCGAGAGCCATGTGCTGGTGCCGCGCGTGATGTCGCGGCAGGTTGGCGTCAGCCCCGTCACCGTGCTCGTGGCGCTGCTGATCGGATTCGATCTGCTCGGTGTGCTCGGCGCGATTCTCGCGATTCCGACGGCGGCGATCCTTCAGGTGGTGGCGATGGAGCTGATGGAGAACTCGGAAGCGTAGCGGCCTAGCGGTACCAGTAGAGCGTGCCGATCCAGGGAAGCACGGCGGCGACGAAGTAGATCGCCGCGAGCACGGCGACGACGCGGTGCACGGCGCTCATGTGGAGGGCGATCCCGAACGCGCCAGCCGCGGTCTTGGCGGCGGCCAGGCCGAGGCCGTGGCCAACCGAGGCCATCAGCCAGGCGAGCAGCGGGTTGCCTTCCATGCGCAGGCCGTACGTCCGCACGCCGACGTACGTGAGCACGCCGTCGAGCGCCTGCGCGAGCAGAAACGCGACGAGCACCACGTCGCCGAATCTGGAGCGCCGAATGACACGCGCGGGCGCGACCTTCACCATACCGATTCCCTGACGCGGTCGCGCGCGACGTACTTTTCGCCCGCGCACTGCCCGCGCAGCGGTTGACGTCAAATGGGATGCCAATCGCGCGGCAGCTCGGCCGGATAGGCCGAGGAGGCCGTCGTGACGCGATCGGCGTCCGGATCTTCGATAATGGGCCTGACATGTCGCTGCGGGCGTTTGGCATCTGCGCCTTGCTCGCGATGGCGCGGGGCGCCGTCCCGGTGCCGCTGCCGCAGGCGGCCGGCCCTGTCGATGCGCTCGTCTCCGCCTTCGAGCAGGCCGTTCAGCGCGGCGATGCCGCGGCCCTGCGCGCGCTAACCGACCCGCGCGTTCCGGCGGCGATCGTCCGCGAGATAACGGACACGCCGACCGTCGCCGGCGCCTCGCGCGTCACGATCCGCGAGCGCGACCGCGCGGCGATCGGATCCGATCGCGTCCGGCTGCTGTTTGAGATTCTGGCCGAGCGCGGCGAGGAGGGGCGCGTATCGACCTGGCGCGTCGACGCGGCGTCCGCCGCGGGGACCGCGGGCTGGCGCATCGACGACATCGAGCGCCTGACGGCCGTCTCGGGACTGTACCGGCTCGCGCTCGACCGTACGCACGAATATGACGTGCGCACCGTGACCATCCGCGCGCCTGATCTGTCGCTGTCGATCCGCGCCGGGCGCGCCTTCGTCGCGCGCGCCAGCGACGGCATCACCGCCGTGGTGGTGCTGGGACGTGGGCAGACGGATTTTTCACCGGCGCCGGACGCTGAACGCGGCCAGCTGCGGATCTTCTGCGGATCGGACGCGCTTCGAGTCGACTTCGACGCGCTTTTCGTGAGGGTCAGTCCGGCCGATTTCGACCGGACGTTCTCGGGCCAACCGCTGACGCCGCGCGACGTCGATCCGGGCGATCTCCGCCGCGCGTCGCAGATCTTCCAGACGTATCTCTCGAAGAGCTTCCAGATCGACCTCGGCGATCTGAGCGCGGCTCAATGGTCGCTCATCCCTGACTCCGGCGATTTCATCGCGGAGTTCGAAACGCACCGATACGGCACGCTCACGTACGCCCGCTCGACGGCGGATCCCGAAGACATCTCCTTGTTCGATCGTCGTCGCCGCCGCAACATCTCGCTCTATGCGTCGCAGGCGAGACTCGCGGCGCGCGGCCGCTTCTACAGCGAAGACGACCAGGTCCCCTATGACGTCGAACACGAGGACGTGGACGTCTCGTTCGCGCCCGATCGGGCCTGGATCGAAGGACGCACGCACCTGCAGATTCATATCCGGTCCGAGGCGGTCTCTACATTGACGCTGCATCTCGCGGACACCTTGACGGTGAAGAGCGTGGTGTCGCCGCAGTTCGGACGTCTGCTGCTGCTCAAGGTGATCGGCCAGAACGAAGTCATCCTTGGCCTGCCCGGCCTCGTCGCCGGGGGCACGACGTTCGACGTGACGATCGCGTACGCGGGACGGCTCCCGCCGCAGCCGATCGATGCCGAGGCCGCCAGCCCGCAGCAGTCGGATCAGGAGCCGCAACAACAAGGGGACACGATCGAGATGCCGCCTGAACCGTACTATCTCTACAGCAATCGCTCGTACTGGTATCCCCAATCGGTCGTCACCGACTACGCCACGGCGCGGTTGCGCGTGACCATACCGGCGGACCTCGAGGTCGTCGCGAGCGGAATTGCGACCGGCGCGCCGGAAATGATGCCTGCGGAGCCGGGCGGCCGGCCGCGCAAGCGCGTGGAGTTCGACGCCCCCGCCCCGGTGCGCTATCTCGCGTGCGTGATCAGCCGCTTTGTGCCGGGGCCGGCCGCGGGCGGCGCCGTGAAGGCGCCGGCCGCGCCGGCGCTGCGGATTGTCGCGAGCCCGAAGACCGCGTACCTCGCGCGCGACGAGCTCGAGAAGGCCGCCGATGTCGTGAACTTCTACGGCTCGATCATGCGTCAGGCGCCGTACGCGGATTTGACGATCGCGCTGGCGGAAAGCACGCTGCCCGGCGGCCACAGTCCCGCGTACTTTTCGCTCCTCGACGAACCGCTCGCGACATCTCCGGTGACGTGGACGAACGATCCGGTCGCGTTCGGGGCCTTTCCGTCGTTTTTCATCGCGCACGAAGTCGCGCATCAGTGGTGGGGCGACGGTGTCGGCTGGAAGAACTATCACGAACAGTGGCTGAGCGAGGGGTTCGCGCAGTACTTCGCCGCCATGTACGCGGAGCACACGCGCGGACCGGCCTTGTTCGCCGACCTGCTGCGGCAGATGCGGCGATGGGCGATCGATGCGTCCCCGCAGGGCCCCGTGTACCTCGGATACCGGATCGGACACATCAAGGGCAACAGCCGGATGTTTCGCGCGATCGTGTACGACAAGGGCGCGATCGTGCTCCACATGCTGCGACGCCTGCTCGGCGACGACGCGTTTTTCGCCGGGCTGCGGGAGTTCTATCAGACCTGGCAGTACAAGAAGGCGGGAACCGACGATCTCCGGGTCGCGATGGAGCACGCATCGGGGCGTCCGCTCGCGCGCTTCTTCGACGATTGGATCTATGGCAGCACGATTCCTCGGGCACACGTCACGTCCACGGTCGACTCGGCCGCGCACGTGCTGCGCGTCCGCGTGGATCAGCTCAACGCGCAGCCGTTCGATTTCCCGGTGACGGTCACGATCACTTACGCGGACGGCCAAACCGAGGACGTCTTCGTCGCGGTCGCCGACAAGACGACGACGCGAACGATTCCACTGCGCGGGCGCGTGCGATCGATCGACGTGAATCGCGACGGCGGCACGCTGGCCAATATCGTGCGATAGCGATCGGAGCGCCCGCGAGGGCTACGGCAGATAAATCGCGCCGACCCGCATCGCGCCCGCGTGCTCGAAGGGTTCGTAGACAACGATGAAACGGAAACCGCCGTAGTCGTAAAAGCGGGCGACGCGATCGCCGAGCGCTCCGCGGTCGATCGCTTCGCGACCGGTCTCGGC
>JBOGIZ010000297.1:0-2032 GCA_050747805.1 Vicinamibacterales bacterium
GCGTTTCAGTCCGAGCTGGAAGAATTGTGTTCAGGGCGATCTCTTCGACCGAGCGGTGGCCGGCCGGCTGCCGGCGGGCGATACGTTCGTGGGGTTCAACGGACAGGCGCTTCGCAGCCTTCGCCGGGCCCGGCAATTGGGATATCGCCGACTCGAGCTCGTGTCGGCCAACTCGCACGTCGATAACGTCGCGCGGCAGCACCAGCGCTCGCTGGCGCAGTTTCCGGGCATCGAAACGAGCTGGCTCAATGCGGCGCAGCGGCGCAAGACGCTCCGTGAGTACGAACTCGTCGATCGTATTTATGTTGCGTCCGACTATACGTGGCAGTCGTTCGTCGCGGCCGGCGTTCCGGCCCAGAAACTGGCCCGATTCGCGTTTCGACCGGAGCCTCGCTTCCAGCCACCCGCCTTACGCACCGGCGATGGTGTGTTTCGCGTCGTATACGTCGGCAGTCTGACAGTGATGAAAGGGATCCCTGTGCTGATCGAAGCCTTCTCGCGGCTCGTAGGCCCGGCGGAACTGTGGCTGATCGGCGGTTCCGGGACGCGCGGCATGCATCGATACCTGGCCGACTGGCAGCGGCGCGACCCGCGGGTGCGCGTCGCGCCCGGCGATCCGTTGCCCCACCTGCAGCGCGCCAGCGTGTGCGTCCATCCCAGTTATGAGGACGGGTTCGCGTACGCGCCGATGGAGGCTATCGCGTGCGGCGTCCCGGCGATTGTGACCGAAGACACCGGCATGAAGGAGCACATCACGGCCGGCGTGAATGGCTATGTCGTTCCGACCGGCGATTGGCCGGCGTTGCTCGAACGGCTCGAACACGTTCGGAAAGGTGTGTGTGGCTGAGCAACTGACACGGCAGGTGCCGGTCTGATCGGCGACCACATCGACGATGGAGCGAACGCAATGAATGCGGCTGAAGCGTGTGAACGCGGAGCCGCCGCAGAATTGCACGATGGCTGGCGGGAAGGTTGCGACATGAAAGCGACGCTGCTCGATGAACGCGATGGGTTGCGGACTTTTGCGGTGATTCTCGGCACTGGCGACGAGGCGATCGCGAGCCTGACATCGTTTGCCGCGGAACGGCAGCTCGGCGCGAGTCATTTCACGGCGATCGGTGCGTTCTCCAGGGCGGTCGTTGCCTACTTCGATTGGGTCGCCAAAGACTATCGTCACATCCCGATCGACGAACAGGTCGAAGTGTTGTCCCTCGCGGGAGACATCACCCTTGAAGAGGGCAAGCCAAAGGTGCATGCGCATGCCGTGCTGGGCAAGGCGGACGCGACGGCGCACGGCGGACACCTGATCGAAGGACACACGCGGCCGACGCTGGAAATCGTCATCACCGAGGCGCCTCGGCATCTGTACCGTCGCTTCGACGCGGTATCGGGCCTGGCGCTGATCGATCCGACGATCAGGCATGATCGGTAACACTCGCGAAATGCCGAGCGCCGCGGCGGATGGCGCTTGACAGTTCGTCGGAATGCTTCGCAGCTAGAGAAGCCCGAGCATGTCCACTACGACCCGGCCAGCGTCCGCGACCGCGCGGTTGCTGTCGGCCACAGAGGCCTTCGACTCGGTCAGATATACCGCTTTGTGAGGTCGCTTCTACTCGTCACCGCGCCGCGACGGGTTCCGCCTGCCGCTCGAGCAGATAATCCTCTGGAGACGTCTCATCGGCGCCGCGCGCGGCACCGACAGCGTCGAGCAGCAGCGTGCCGACGAGAACGACGACGGCGTTCAGCACGACCGAATAGAAAGCCGCGTAGCCCGGAATCGTGATGCCGAAGACGTGCAGCGGATAGATCGACGACTGGAAGCGCTGCGCGGCCGCCATGGCCGTGCCTGCCACGATTCCGCACAGCCAGCCCGCGAGCAGCGCTTTCGCGTGGAACCAGCGCGTGAACAGCCCGCCGACGAGCGCCGGCAGTGTTTGAATGATCCAGACGCCTCCGAGCAGCTGCAGCTGGATGGAGTACTGCACGGGCAGGAAGATGATGAAGAGCAATGCGCCGGCTTTCAGCACCAGCG
>JBOGIZ010000298.1:0-3496 GCA_050747805.1 Vicinamibacterales bacterium
GGCGTGCGGGGTCTGGGGCGCGGCGCGGATCCGAACGCAGACGCTCGTGAAGACGGGACCGTCGATCAAGGTCGCCGTCCTCCAGGGAAACATCCCGGAAGATCAGAAGTGGGACGCGTCCACCCGAAACGCGATCATGGAGCGGTATCTCGAGATGACGCGCGAGGCGATCGGCCGCGGCGCGAAGTTCGTGCTCTGGCCCGAGTCGGCGACGCCGCTGCCGTACGAGCAGGATCCCGCAGGCGGGGAGGCGATCCGGCGGCTGGCGCGCGAAGGCAAAATCACGCTGCTCATCGGCAGCGATCAAGTCGAGCCCGCGGGTCCGCCCGTCGCCGGCCGGCCGCCGGCAGCGCGCTTTTACAACGCCGCGTACTTGATCGAACCCACAGGCGCGACCGCCGCCGTGTATCGGAAGATCCACCTCGTCCCCTTCGGCGAGTACGTGCCGTTCAAGTCGCTCCTCTTCTTCGTCAAGCCGCTGGTCGACGCCGTCTCGGATTTCACGCCCGGCACGGAGCCCGTGCTGCTGCCGGTCGACGGCCACCTTGTAGGCACCGCGATTTGCTACGAGGTCATCTATGCACCGCTCGTGCGCACGTTCGTCACCCACGGCAGCGAGCTGCTGACGACGATCACGAATGACGCGTGGTACGGCTGGTCGTCAGCCGCGCACCAGCACTGGCAGCAGGCATCGCTGCGCGCGGTTGAAGAAGGCCGTTATCTGGCGCGCGCGGCGAACACGGGCATCAGCGGCTTCGTCGATCCCTATGGGCGCGTGATGCAGCAGTCGGAGATGTTCCAGAGCGCCGTGCTCGCCGACGATCTGCGCTTCATCACGACCCGCACGATCTACAGCCGGATCGGCGACGCGGCGGGCTGGTTGAGCGTGGCACTGACGTTGGCCGCGCTGCTCGCGACCGTACGCAGGGTACAATAGAACGGTCTCACAAGGTCGATTCGCGATTCGGCATTCTTCACGTGCTAGTGACACGCTAACCTATGGCTACGCTTCCGCTCGAAGACCTGCTCCGCCGACACCAGGACCTGACTCGACGTGCGTCCGATCTGCGGAGCTATCTTTGACGCGACACGACCCGCCGACGAACTCGCGAAAATAGAACAGCGCGTCGCCGATCCGGACTTCTGGAAGGACCAGGCGTCGGCGCAGAAGCTGCTGCAGCGCCGCCGCCGCCTCGAGGAGGATCGGGATCTCAGCGAGTCGCTCGCGCGGCGCGCGGCGGATCTGTCGGTGCTCGTGGAATGGGCGGAGGCCGGCGAGGCCGTCGCTGACGATCTCGCCCGCGCGCTGGACGAGCTCCAGCAGCAGGTCGAAGCCGGCGAAACAAAGAAGATGCTCGGCGGCGAGCACGATCGCAAGAACGCGATCGTGACGATTCATCCCGGCGCGGGCGGCACCGAATCGCAGGACTGGGCCGAGATGCTGCTCCGGATGTACCTGCGCTGGACGGAGCGCCGCGGCTTCAAACGCGACGTCATGGAGCTGCAGCCCGGGGACGAAGCGGGCATCAAGAGCGCCACCTTCGAAATCTACGGCGAATTTGCCTACGGCCTGATGCTGGCCGAAGCCGGCGTCCATCGTCTTGTGCGCATCTCACCATTCGACCAGGCGGCGCGGCGTCACACATCATTTGCGTCGGTGTACGTTTGGCCCGAGCTCCCCGACGATGTGGACCTCGAGATTGAGGACAAAGATCTCCGCGTCGACACGTTTCGATCGAGCGGCGCCGGCGGCCAGCACGTCAACGTGACCGATTCGGCCATCCGCCTCACGCACCTGCCAACAGGCATCGTCGTCTCGTGCCAGAACGAGCGGTCGCAGCACAAGAACCGCGCGCAGGCAATGAAAGTGCTCAAATCGCGCCTGTTCGATCTGAAAACGAAGGAGCAGGAAGCGAGGCTCGCGCAGCTCGGAGGCGAAAAGCGCGATATTGCCTTTGGCAGCCAGATTCGCAATTACGTGCTGCAGCCCTACCAGCTCGTGAAGGACCTGCGCACGAAGGAGCAGACTGGCGACGTGAACCGCGTCCTCGACGGCGACATCGACATGTTCATCAAGGCTTACTTGATGAAAAAAGCTGCCGGGGCGCTGTCGGCGCCCGCTGACGACGACGCCGACTAATTGGCGACTGGCGATTGGCGATTGCCGATCGACGGATTGCCGATTGCCGATTGGCGATCGACGGATTGCCGATTGGCGATCGACGGACTGTTGATTGTTGATTGGCGATTGACGGCCGATTGCCGATTGCAGGTTGCCGATTGCAGGTTGCAGATTGTTGAGTGAATCGGTCTCGGAGGTGTCGCAGTTTTAGCTCGCATTCGAACGCCGAGATTGGGATGCTTGAGTATTTCCTGGGGAAACGTACTGGCCGCAAGAATGCAGTGGCGGGCGGCATGCACCCGAAGACAATCGAGCTCCAGGACAGGACGCGGCGGTTTGCCGCAGGGGTGATCGGGTTCTGCAGTGGACTTCCGCAGAACGTTGCGTGTCAACGCATCATTCCGCAATTGATTGATTCGAGCGGTTCGACCGACAGCAACTACCGCGCAGCCTGCCGCGCACGAAGCAAGGCGGAATTCATCGCCAAGCTGGGAGTCGCCATCGAGGAGGCCGATGAATCAAAAGGGTGGCTGCAGCTCCTGGTGGAATCGGGACAGACGGCGGCCGAACGTGCCCTGCCGCTGATTCGGGAAGCGGACGAACTGCTCTCGATCTTGATCCGTTCCCGAAAAACCGCCGAGTCCCGCAAAGCCGACCAGGATCGCGTCGACAAACAATCATCGCAACGACAGAGTCGCTAACTCAGGACACCACCCGCCACTGCCAATCGCCAATCAACCAATCGTCAATCGACAACTCGTCAATCGACAACTCGTCAATCTACACCAATCGCCAATCGACCCAGTCGTCAATCGACACCAATCGACAATCGCCAATCCGTCGATCGCCAATCGTCAGTCACCAATCCGTCGATCGGCAATCGGCCGTCGGCAATCGGCAATTGCGCGCCGCTAGTCGGCGCGCAAGGCGCGCATAGGATCCACGCGCACCGCGCGCAGCGCCGGAACCGCGGTGGCGCCGAGCGAGACGAGCGTGAGCAGCGCCGCGACGGCGGTGAAGGTGAGCGGGTCGCGCGCGCCGACGTGGAAAAGCAGCGAGCGAAGGTACGTCGACAAGGCGAGCGCGCCGGCGACGCCCATGCCAATGCCCGCGAGCGTCCAGCCGGCCCCCTCGCGCACGACGAGCGCGACGATGCCACGCGCGTCCGCCCCGAGCGCGAGCCGAACGGCAATCTCGCGCGTGCGCCGCGCGGTCGTATAGGCGACCACGCCGTAGATGCCGATGGCCGTCAGCACGAGCGCCAGCACCGCAAACGCGCCGAGTGCGAAGAGCGCGAATCGCGTGTCGGCCGACGCGTCGGCCACGAGATCGTCGAGGAGACGGATGTCGTGCAGCGGCCGTCCCGCTCCGAGG
>JBOGIZ010000299.1:0-1516 GCA_050747805.1 Vicinamibacterales bacterium
ACGTGCGTCTGGTGATCGCCGGCGCCGGGGATCTCGACGATGAGCTGCGGCAGCGCGCGAGCCGCGGCGGCGCGGCTGTACAGTTTCTCGGCAACGTTCCGCACAATCAGGTGGCCTCGTGGTTCGCTGCCGCGGACGTGGCGGTCGTCCCCTCGGTGCGCGACGACAGCGGAAACGTCGACGGCCTTCCGAACACGGTGCTGGAAGCACTGGCATCGGGCACCGCCGTCGTCGCCACTCGCGCCGGCGGCATCGCTGCCGCCATCGACGACGGGCGCACGGGACTTCTCGTTCCGGAAAAAAGTCCGCAGGCCCTCGCGGCAGCGGTCGCATCGCTCCTCGACGATCGGGCGCTTCGGACGGCGATTGGCGCAGCCGCGCGGCAGGATGTCGAACGGCGGTTCGGCTGGGACGCGGCGGTCAAAGGATTCGACGCCGCGTACGACCGCGCTCTTGCCTTCAAGTCACTCGGCCGCTAAGATTTACGGTTCATCGATGCAAACATCCGGATCGAAGCCGCCGCCCGGGCTGAGCATTTTCTTCCCAGCGTACAACGACAGCGGCACGATAGCGAGCCTCGTCATTCAGGCGCTCCGAACCGCGCGCCGCCTGACGCCCGACTATGAAGTGATCGTCGTCAACGACGGGAGCGCCGACGGTACGGCTGACGTGCTCGATGAACTCGCGCGCGTGTTCCCGCAGGTCCGGATCGTTCAACACGAGCACAACCGCGGTTACGGCGGCGCGCTGCGCAGCGGCTTTGCGAGCGCCACGCGCGACATCGTCTTCTACACCGACGGCGACGCGCAGTACGACCCGACAGAGATGGAGGCGCTCTGGCGCCGATTCGGCGATGACGTCGACCTGGTCAACGGCTACAAGATCAGCCGATCCGATCCGCTCCACCGCATCATCATCGGGCGCGTCTACCACCTCGTCGTCAAGCTGCTGTTCGGCCTGACGGTGCGCGACGTCGATTGCGACTTCCGCATGATGCGCCGATCGATCTTCGAAACGGTGCATCTCGAGAAAAACAGCGGCGTCATCTGCCTCGAAATGATGAAGAAGATTACGGACGCGGGGTTTCGCATCGCGGAGGTCCCCGTGCACCATTACCATCGGGCGTACGGCAAGTCGCAGTTCTTCAACTTCCGCCGGCTGTATCGCACCGCCGTCGACGTGATGAAGCTGTGGCTCGCGCTGGCCGTGCGTCACGAGCACACGAAAGGCACCGCACCGGCCGCACGCATCGTTCCGGTCGCGGAGCCGAAAGATCCATCCTGAACACGGCGCGATGACCGTTCCGTTCCTCGACTTGAAGCTAGGCCCGGACGCGCGGGAGGTGCACAACGCGATCGAGCGGGTGCTCGCGAGCGGATGGTTCGTGCTCGGACCCGAGCTCCAGGCGTTCGAGGCGGAGTTCGCTGCGGCGTGCCGTGCGCCCCACGCGACCGGCGTCGGCAACGGCACCGACGCGATCGCGCTAGCGCTGCGCGCGCTGGACATCGGTCAGGGC
>JBOGIZ010000300.1:0-3875 GCA_050747805.1 Vicinamibacterales bacterium
GATATAGCCGTCGCCAAACTTCGGGTTGCTCACGATCGACTGCTTGAGCGCGCCAATCTCTCCCTGGCGATCGCCGACCTTCTCGTAGAGACGCGACATATTGAACGCGGCCTTGTAGGCGTCGGGGTGCGCCTTGAGTTCCGCGTAGTACTCGCGCTCGGCGCCCGGGAGATCGCCGCGCTGTTCGGCGAGCAGCCCCAGATTGAAGTGCGCGAGGCGCAGGTCCGGCTTGATCGCGAGTGCTTCGTGGATCAACCGGTCGGCCGTGGTCAGATCTCCGCGCTGCAGCGCGATCACGCCGAGGGCGTTCTTGGCGGCCGCGATCTGCGGATCGACCTGCAGCGCCTTGTCGAACAGCGCTTCAGCCTTGGCCGTCTGGCCGCGATCCAGCCAGATGTTCCCCATCATGTAATAGACGAACGGATCCTTGGGGTCGAGGGTGAGGTAGTGCGCGAATCCCTGCAGCGCCGCATCGTCATTGCCCATGTCGCGATAAGCCTGCGCGAGGTTGAAGACGGCAAGATCGTAATCGGGCTTGAGCGTGAGCGTGTGTTTCAAATACTCGACCGCTTGTTCCGGCTGGCCATGGGTCATGTACTGCGTGCCTTTCATAAACCACGCATCGATCACTCCCGGATCCTTTTGCAGGATGCCGTCCACCAGCGCGATCACGCGCTCGAAGGCCGCCTTGTCGTCGGGCGGCGACGCGCGCGCGATCTCGGTTGCCTCGCCGAGCGTGTTGAAGATGTCGATCTTGTCCTTTGGATCGGCGCGGTCCGTCCGCCTGTCCGCTTCGGTCGCGACGAACGAGCCGATGTAGCCGAGCGCGGCGAGCCGCTCGCGTGCCTCCGGGTCGATCGTCACCTGCGACTGCGCGGCGTCGGTCTTGTGGAAGCCGGCTTCCATGGCGCGCAGGTGCGTCAGCATGCGATCGCCGAGGTCGCGCCGCTGGCTGAAGATATTGGTCGTCTCGTTCGGATCGCGATCGATGTCGTACAGCTCGGGGCGCGGCGCGTCGATCACTTTGTAGCGGCCCGATCGGAGCGCGCGCAGGTCGCTCCAGCCGTAGTGGTAGAGCGGATACATCGCTTCGGAGTAGGCGTCGAGGTCGAGCGTGGCCGCGGCGGCGGTCATGAGCGGCACCAGGCTCCGGCCGGAAATGCCCGTGGGCACGGGAATCCCCAGCAGGTCGAGCGCGGTCGGCATCACGTCGACCGATCGCACCGGATCCGTGACGACGCGTTGATGCGTGGAGCTGAAAGGAGAGCGGATGGCGAACGGCACGTGCGTCGTGCTGTTGTAGATGAAGAAGCCGTGCGCCGCCTCGCCGTGATCGCCGAGGCTCTCGCCGTGATCGCCCATGATCATGATGACGGTGTGATCGTCGAGGCCGAGATCCCGAAGCCTGGCAAGCACTCGCGCGACCTGCGAATCGGCGAAGGCGATCTCGCCGTTGTAGGGGTGGTCCTTGTACCGCGTCGCGTACGGCTCGGGAGGGGTGTAGGGCGAGTGGGCGTCGTACAGGTGAATCCACACGAAGAAGGGCCCGCCTTTCACCTGCTCGATCCACGGCAGCGCATGGTCGACCACCTCGTTGCCAGGACGCTGAATCTCGGCCATCGAGATCGCGCGTGACTCGCTCAGATCGAAATTGTCGAAATACGTGTCGAACCCCTGATTGATGCCCCATTTCGAATCGAGCACGTACGCCCCGATGAAGCCGCCGGTGCGATAGCCGTGGGCCTTCAGCACTTCGGCGAGCGTCAGCTGATCGCTGCCGAGAAAGAATCCGCCGTTGTCGCGGACGCCGTGTTCGGGCGGAAATTTGCCGGTGAACATGCTCGAGTGCGCGACGAGGGTGAGCGGCGCGACCGAGACCGCCTGCTCGAACAGCGCTCCCTCGCGCGCGATGCCATCGAACGCGGGCGTCTCGATGGCGCGATTGCCGTACGCGCCCATGCGATCGGCGCGCGTGGTGTCGAGTGTGACAATGACGAGATTGAGGCGGTGGGGATCGACACCTGCGGGCACCGACCCGAGATCCACGCCCGCAGCTGTGCGAACGGCTCTATGCCGCAGTGCCAGGTCGCCAACGACGGCGGCGACGACCACGGCTGCCGCCGCGAGAACAAGAACAATCCGACGGACGGGCGCACGAGCTCTGCCGTTGCGAGAGCGTCGCATGAGTATGATGCACTGATCGTACTACGGACGAAGAAAGACATGGCGAAACGAACACCTGAACAACCGAAGCGAACGAAAAGACCAGGCGACGCGCCGGCGAAAAAGACCTCGCCGCGCCCCGCGCGCCCGCGCGCGCCGCGGAAGAGCACCATACCGACGGCGCCGCCGGGCACTTCCAGCGCCGTTCGCACCCCCAGCACCGTTAGCACTATTGGCACCAGCACCCTTCGCACCAGCACCCTTGACACCCCTGGCGCCGACACGCTTCACGTCCTCATGGTAACGCCCGAAGCGCGTCCCTTCGCGAAGACCGGCGGACTCGCTGATGTGTGCAGCGCGCTGCCGCTCGCGCTCGCGCGGCTTGGCCACCGGGTCACGGTCGTGCTGCCGCGTTACCGGGGAATCGAGCCTGGCACGGGCGTTCGCGACGTTCGTGTGCCGCTCGGCGTGCACGATTACCGCGTCCGCTTCAGCGAGCGTCCCATGGGCGACGGCGTGACCGCCGTCTTCGTGGACGCGCCGGACCTGTACGACCGCGACGGCCTCTACGGCAATGCCGCCGGCGATTATCGAGACAACGCCTTCCGCTTCGCGGTCCTGAGCCGGGCGGCGCTCGAATACGCGCGAACGGCGCCGCGGCCCGTGTCGGTCATTCATGCCCACGACTGGCAGGCCGGACTCGTCCCGGTATATGCGCGTACGTTGCTCGCGAACGATGCCGTCATTTCGCGCATTCCGATCGTCTTCACGATTCACAACCTCGCGTTTCAAGGCCTCTTCGAGGCGGCCGAGCTGCCGTGGATCGGACTGAGCGTGGATCTGTTCCGGCCCGACCGTCTGGAATTCTGGGGACGCGCGAGCGCGCTGAAGGGCGGCGTGCTGTTCGCCGAGACGATCACGACGGTCAGCCCGACGTACGCGCGCGAGATCTTGACGCCCGAATACGGATTCGGCTTCGAAGGCATCCTCGCCAGCCGTGCGCGCGATTTGATCGGCATTCTGAACGGGATCGACACCGACGCATGGAATCCGGAAACGGATCCGCATCTGCCGGAGCACTTTTCGCCGGCGTCGCCGGATGGCAAGCGCCTCGTGAAGCGCGCGCTGCTGTCGGCGGCAGGATTGCCCGACGACGAGGCGGGTCTGGCGCGGCCGGCGATCGGCATGGTGTCGCGGCTCACGCTTCAGAAGGGCTTCGATCTGATCGCGAAGGCGATGCCGGAGCTACTGGCGCTCGACGCCGCCTGGATCATGCTGGGCAACGGCGACCGCTCGTACGAGGAATTCTGGAGCGCGCTTGCGCGCCGGCAGCCGGGACGCGTGGCGGCGCACATCGGCTTCGACGAACGGCTCGCGCACCTGATTGAAGGCGGCGCGGATCTGTTTCTGATGCCATCGCGCTACGAACCGTGCGGCTTGAATCAGATGTACAGCCTCCGCTACGGCACGATCCCCATCGTCTTCGCGACCGGTGGCCTCGACGACACAGTGAGTGACGCCGATGTCGATCGGCGCACCGGCACGGGCTTCAAGTTCGTCCAGTTCGCGCCCGAGGCGCTCGTCGACGCCGTCGGTCGCGCCCTCGAGGCCTTTGCAAACGCGAGCCGATGGCGGACAATCCAGCGCCGCGCCATGACGCGTGATTTCTCCTGGGACGTTTCGGCCCGGGAGTATGTCAAAGTGTATAAAGA
>JBOGIZ010000301.1:0-1650 GCA_050747805.1 Vicinamibacterales bacterium
CGCGATTACAACGCTCGCGCGCTTCACGGTCGAACGCGGCCGCGCGCGGCGGGCGGGCCTCGAAAAAACCGCGGCGCAGCGCCTGATGGTGCAGGCGCTGCTGTCGCTGACCGAAGTGCGCGACGCGGAGACGGGGCGCCACTCGCTTCGCACGCAGCAATACGCGCGGCTGCTCGCCGAACCGCTCTCGACGGAGCCGGACTTTCGCCACTATCTGACCGGCGAGCGCGTCGACCTGCTCTCGAGGCTCGCGCCACTGCACGACATCGGCAAGGTCGGAATTCCCGATCGCATCCTGAACAAACCCGGGCCATTGACGCCGGAAGAGATGGCCGAGATGCGTCGCCATCCCGACCTTGGACGCGACGTGATCATTCGCGCCGAGGCACGCGTTGGCGTGCGCGACGATGCGGCGCTGCAGATGGCCAAGGATATCGTCTACACGCACCATGAACGATGGGATGGCAAAGGCTATCCGCGCGGTTTGCGAGGCACCGATATTCCCGTGCCTGGCCGGATCATGGCGCTCGTCGATGTCTACGATGCCGTCCGGGCGAGGTCGCTGTACAGGCCGTGCCTCTCGCATGGAGAGGCTGTGAAGCTCATCGTCGCCGGCCGGGAGACGCACTTCGATCCGGCTGTCGTCGACGCGTTTCTGCGAGTGTCAGACACCTTCGAGGAGATCTCCATGACCGCTGCCGCCGAGATTCCAGCCTGACCCATCGGCCCGTGTCGGAACTGGTAACTGGTAACTGGCAACTGGCTACTGATCTTGGTATGCCGCGGGCGCCAGTCGCGACGCGCCCCGGCGCAGCCGCTTCACGCCGACAACTGCGCAGGCGACAAGGCCGAGCCCCATCAGCACCGTGCCCGCGCCGAATGCGATCCGGCCCGACAACGGTCCGGACGCCCAATGTACAGCGATGAATGGAATCGCGATCGTCGTGGAAAACGCGCGCGGCCCTGGACCAAACGCCACCCATCCAAACATCGCAATCAGCGAGCCGATGACCATCAGGCTCAGGAGAAACCCGACCACCTGAACCCAGTACGGCGTGCCCGGAATGAAATCTCCGTCCGGCCCGAAGCCGCTGCCGAAGCCATAGTCCACGAAGATGGAGATGCCGGCGCCAACAAACGCGAGGCCGAACGCCGCAATCATCCATCGCGGTTCGGCCACGTGCCTCTCAGGCTGGACCACGCCCAGCGCAATCAGCAGCGGGAAGATGCCGCACGCGATTGCCAGGGCGCCGAACAACCAGGCCTGCGTTTTCGTGACGCGCTGGGGATCGGTCATTCGTCGATCAGCTGCACTGCGCTGCCGCGTCTCGGCGTTCGAGCGTAGCGTTGCTGATTTGCAGATCGAAGCCGTTCGGCGTCGTCGTGTGGTAGCTCTGGTACGGCGACGTGTGAATGTCTTTACAGAGGCCGCTGTCGGGACGCGCGTTCAATCCACGCTTGTCGAGTTCCGCTTTCACCTGATCGAGATCCCACGGCGCGATCCCGAATGAGATGTGGCCGATCGACGCGTGGCGCATCGCGGGCGCCGGCGCGCCGATGCGCGTGTTGCGCCGGATGATCACGTCGCCCACGTCGCCGATGCGGCACTGGTTCTGGCTGCCCTCGTCCTTGCCGGGCGTCCAACCCAGA
>JBOGIZ010000302.1:0-1583 GCA_050747805.1 Vicinamibacterales bacterium
GCGATACACCTCGCCGTCGTGTGGATTCACCTGCAGGACGCTGGCGACTTCGCTCTCGTACGCGGCCGTGTTGTCCTTGACGTAGGCCATAGCCGCGAGTATCGCGTGCGCCTCGAGATCCGACGGATTGACGGCCAGCACCTTGTTCAGCTCCGCGGTCGCGTCTGCGTCGTGATCCTGATCGATATCGAGCGTGGCCAGCAGCAAATGCGGAACGTCGAGATCCGGATCAATCGTCACAGCCTTCGCGGCGGCCGCGGCGGCCTTATCCGGGTCGTCATCGGCAAGAACGCGCGCAAGCCCCGCGTCCGCCGGGGCCCACTGCGGGTCCGCGGCAAGGACGATGGTGTAAGACTTCAGCGCGTCGACGGGATTGTATTTCTCGAGAAAGAGACCGCCCAGTTCGGTCTCGACCGCAATCTTGTCGGCTCCCGCACGCTCGGCGGCCAGGTCCAGCGTCTCGGCGTCCTTGGCGCGATCGAGCGCGTGCGCCGCGCGTCCGGCGCGAAAGAGCGCCGCGGGATCGGACGAGCCGCTTCCCGCATCGAGGACGGCCGTCAACAGTCGATCGGCCTCAGCGGTTTTCCCTGTCGTCCGGTACAGCAGCGCGAGTTGCAGCGCTGCCTCGCCAGTCGGTTCGCGCGCGGCAATCGGTTCGAGGAGTGTCTGCGCGTCCTGATACTTTCCGCGCGCGTCGTCGAGCTCGGCAAGCACGACAGCCGCGAGAGGATCGGAGGCGCCTCTCGTCGAGGCCAACCGCTCGGCGTCAGCGCGCTTCCCGTGCGCGATTGCCGCCTCGGCATCGCGTAGCCACGTTCCCGAAGCGGTGCGCCGCGATGGCGTGGCGCTCTGTGCGTGCAGCGCCGCGCAAAAACCGAGTACGGCCAGAACGCCGAACACGCGCGAAGACCATCGAGGACGCCGCGGCATCGAAGAATCGATTATAGAGCCATCTCATTATCGTCTCGGCCCAGCGAGCGAGCGCGCGAGCGAGCCACGCGCGCGCGGCGAGCCGACGAGGCGGCGAGCGAGGGCGCGTGTTGGAGGAGTCCGAGCGGTGAATCGCCTCGGATGAAACTACATCTGCGTGATCGGCTTCTTCAGAAGAGCTGGTGCCAGGTAAAGAAGAGCACGGCCGCGAGTCCCTGCCCCATACCGAACACGGTGACGAGGGGCGCGATCGCGCGGCGCGGCACGATCGCCGCGAGCGCCAGGAACAATGGAAAGAGCGTCGCCGTGAGTCGGCCCATCGACAGGACGCCGCCGGCAACGAACGGCGGCACGATGTTGATGAGAACGAACACCGCGTACGCGACGCCGACCTTGCGCAACACCGGCCAGAGCATCGCCAGCGCGAACAGCAGGCCGAGCGCATTGAGCGTGTCGGACGGCAGGTCCTGGACGACGCTGACAAGACCTTGTTCGCTGATCCAGTGGTAGGCGCGGGTCGCGGGCGCGAGCCCTTCGTACGAGCGTCCCCACGCTTCGTGCAGCCGCGCCCAGCCGAACCACGATCCCGTGATGTGGTACACGAACGCGCTATAAGCGAGCATGCCCGCGATCGGAGCCGCGATCGCCACGAG
>JBOGIZ010000303.1:0-1668 GCA_050747805.1 Vicinamibacterales bacterium
CTCTGCGAGAGATCCCTCCGCGCTCTCCGCCTCTCCTGTAAACCTCGGCGCACACCCTCTCGTCTAATCCTCTTCGATGGAGACGCTCCGCGACAGCCTTCGCTACGCGCTTCGCCAGTTCCGCCTCTCGCCGATTTTCACCTCCGCCGCCATCGTGACGCTCGCGCTCGGCATCGGCGGCACCACTGCGATTTTCACGTTGATCCATGCGGTGATGCTGAAATCGCTGCCGGTTGCAGATCCGGATCGGTTGTTCCGCATCGGCGACGGCGACAACTGCTGCGTCCAAGGCGGTCCGCAGGATCGCTGGGGCATGTACTCGTACGATCTGTTCAAGCTGCTCGCGGCCAACGCGCCCGAGTTCGAGCAGGTGACCGCGTTCCAGGCCGGCGGCGCGCGTTTGAGCGTACGACGCGAACACATTGATCAGGCGGCGCGTCCGCTGAGGTCTGAATACGTCACGGGCACGTACTTTTCTACGCTCGGCATCGCTGCGTACGGCGGCCGCGTCTTTGGACCGCTGGACGATACGCCGGCGTCCGCGTCCGTTGCCGTGCTCAGTCATCATGCGTGGGAGTCGATCTACGGATCCGATCCGACGGTCGTCGGCGCCACGTTCGTCATCGAAGGCCACCCGTTCACGATCGTCGGCGTGACGCCCCCGGGATTTTTCGGCGACACGCTCCGCGGCAATCCGCCAGACCTCTGGGTGCCGATTCAGCAGGAGCCGCTCATCGACGGCGATGGCGCGCTCCTCAATCAGAAGGTCGAGGCGTGGCTGCGCGTGATCGGCCGGCTGAAGCCGGATGCGTCCACCGCTGGTATGGCGCCGCGGCTGACCGGCGTGCTGCGGCACTGGATGCAGTACGAGGCCGGCTATCCGCCCAACTGGAACATCGCCGCGACGCTGTCGAAGCAATCGGTCGACGTCCTGCCGGCGGGCGGCGGGATCGGCGAGTTGAAAGAGGAGTACGGCACCAGCCTGCAGATCCTCTTCGCCGTGTGCGGCCTCGTGCTGCTCATCGCGTGCGCCAACGTCGCCAATCTGCTGCTCGCGCGCGCGATGGCGCGGCGCACGCAAACCGCCGTGCGCCTGGCGCTCGGCGCGACGCGCGGGCAGATCGTGGCCCAGGCGCTCGTCGAGAGCGTCCTGCTCGCCGTCGGCGGCGCGGCCGCCGGGCTGCTCGTCGCCGTCGCCGCGGCGCGATTGCTCATCGCGCTGGCCTTCAGCGGCGTCCAGTTCCTGCCGATCAGCACGAGCCCGTCGTGGATCGTCCTCGGATTCGCGGTCGCGCTGGCGCTGGTCACGGGCGTCGTGTTCGGCGCCGCGCCGGCCTGGTTCGCGACCCGGACGAATCCCGTGGACGCGCTGCGCGGCGCCGGCCGTACGACCGGCGATCACTCGTCGTTCACGCGCAAGGCGCTGCTCGTCGTGCAGGCGGCGCTTTCCGTCGTGCTCGTCGCCGGCGCGATGATGCTGGCGCGGAGTCTCGACAAGCTGGAGCACCAGGATTTCGGCTACCGGATAGACCAGCGTGTGGAGGTCTCGCTCAATCCGCCGCCCGCGACGTATTCGCTCGCGAATATCCAGGCGCTCTATAGCGCGGTCGACGCCCGCTTGCGCGCGCTGCCTGGCTTCGAAGGAGCCGGTCTCTCTCTCTACAATCC
>JBOGIZ010000304.1:0-2227 GCA_050747805.1 Vicinamibacterales bacterium
GCTGCCGCCAACGCTCGCCGACTACTGCCGCACGGTCGTCACCCCGACGCTCGAGCGCCAGAAGGCTGGCGGCGCCGTCGCCGAAAAGTTCGAGGCCGCGTACCTCCGATGGCTGGATTTCGGCCCCGCGAAAGAAGCCGACGCGGCGCGCGTGTATGCCATGTATGTGAAGGGCGGCCCGCCGCCCGCGGCGGAGTACAAGACGCTGCAGGATTACTTGTTCGCGTACGTGGCGCGCGAGGCGGGACGCCTCGGGATGGCCGTCCATATCCACACGTCGAGCAACGGGGGCCCGAACTACGATCAGCGCGGCGCCGATCCGCGTCTGCTCACGTGGGTCTTCAACGAGCCGTCGCTCCGCAAGACGGCGTTCGTCATTCTGCACGGCGGCTATCCCGAGTACCGCCAGACGGCTTCGCTCCTGAGCAAGCCGAACGTGTACACGGATTTTTCTGGACTCGCGTACTACGCCGGCGTCGACGCCCAGGCGGATGTGCTCCGCTCGTGGCTGTCCGAGTGGCCGGAGAAAGTGCTGTTCGGAACCGACGGCTCGCCGGATTCACCCGCGATCGGCTGGGCGGAAACCGGATGGGTCGCGTCCCAGACCGCACGCGAGGCGCTCGCCATCGCGCTCACCGGCATGATCGAGGACGGCGAGGTTACCCGAGCCCAAGCGTCGCACCTCGCGCGCCTGGTGCTGCGCGACAACGCGAAAAAGCTGTACGGGTTTTAGTGGCCGGTGGCCGGTTGCCAGTGGCCAGTTAGCGGTTAGCGGTTACTCGTTACTCTGGTTACTGGTTACTGGTTACTGGTTACTGGTTACTGGTTAGTGGTTAGTGGTTACCGGTTACAGATATCTGTCCGGCAGATCCAGCACGATTCGGCGCGCGGCGAGGTCGTGCAACTCGGGGTGCGGGTCGCCGCGCTCGAGGGCGTCGAGCACCGCCGCATCGATTGTGAGCAGGTCCGGCAGATAGCGCAGGCACGCGCCGTACTCGCGCGCGTAGTCGTCCGACGGAAACCGCAGCGTCAGCGTCGCGCGGGTTCCAGCACGCGTCACGTCATACAGCGGATTCAGCCGCCAGCCGCCCGGGCGCGCTGTCCGGTTGTCGTCCGAGAGCGTGTGGTCCGCGAACACATCTGCGCGCGTTGTCGCGACCGTCGTCAGCGCAGGATCCTCCTCGAGCCTGTCTCTCTCGTGCGATGCCGACAGATCGAGATGGCCATCGAGGACGTCGGCGAGCAGCGAACGCTCGGAGTACACCCGCGTCTCGATCCCTTCGAAGACGTCGCGATATCCCTCCGGTGGAAGCGGCATCCCGGCCGACGGATTGTCCTGCCGCGCGTTGTGCGCGTGGGTCAGCGCCGCGGCGCCGGCATCGTCGATGATGCGCAGCATCTCGTGCGCAAGGAGTGCCTTCGACCAGATGTAGTGAAACGCGTCCGAACAGACGGCGAGCCCGAACGCGCGCGGCGCGAACGGCAGCGGCGCGTGCGCATCGGCGCAGACGAACTCCGCGCCTGGCGCCGTGAAACTGCGCGCCAGCCAGAGCTTGGTGAACGTCCAGTCCATCAGCACGGGCGGTGCGGTTGAGACGCGCTGCAATGCGCGGGTCAGATGGCCCGAGCCTCCGCACAAATCGACCGCCCGGCCGCCGCCGCCGAGCACCAGGGCGCCCAGCGAGCGCACCACCGCGTCGGCGACTAGAAACGTCGGATCGGAAAAGCGGTAGAGGAAGTACCGGTTCTCGGCGAATTCAGGCCCGAGCGCCTCCACCGCATCCTCGTACGTGCCCGAAGGCGATGTGCAGATCGCATCGAATCGCTCGCCCGCCTCATCGTCGTCGAGGCCGAATATGGCGCGGCGCGCGGAGACGGGATCGCCGCGTTCGATGTGCTCGCGGGCGATCTCGGCCATGCCTTCGACTGTCATCACCGCGACGCCGGAGACGATCGGGAACTCGGAGCAGTAGCACCGCAGCACGCCGTCGTGGACGCGCGCGTCCTCGCGCTGATGGAATCGGCCGGTGTCGAGCGCGACTCGGCTGCCGCAGTAGGGACACCTGAGCAGCGCGAGCGTCTCAGCGCGCATCGACCCGCCATTGTACAGTCTCGCAAGATGGCTTAGAGTGCTGCCTTTCACAAATTACGGCGACATTCGGGCGTCGATGCATCCCGCCGCGCGGCGTTGCTCGTCGGTCGAATACTCCCGGTATTCTTCCTCCTC
>JBOGIZ010000305.1:0-3935 GCA_050747805.1 Vicinamibacterales bacterium
GTCCTGCGGGAAGTTGTACGTGCGGATCTTCTCGCTACGGTCGCCGGTCTGCACCTGCGAGCGACGAGCGGCGCCCTGCTCCGCCGCGCGCTTCTGCTGCTCCAGGTCCCAGAGCCGCGAGCGCAGCACCCCCAGCGCCTTCGCTTTGTTCTTGATCTGCGACTTCTCGTCCTGCTGCGACACGACAAGGCCGGTCGGGATGTGCGTGATGCGCACAGCGGAGTACGTCGTGTTGACGCTCTGGCCGCCAGGTCCGCTCGAGCAGAACGTATCGATGCGGAGGTCCTTGGCGTCAATCTGCACGTCGACCTCTTAGGCTTCCGGCAGCACGGCGACGGTTGCGGTAGAGGTATGGATCCGGCCGCTCGCTTCCGTAGCGGGGACGCGCTGCACGCGATGGACGCCGCTTTCGTACTTGAGCCGGCTGTACACGTTTTTTCCCGCGATCGTCGCGATCACTTCTTTGATCCCGCCCACGCCGCTGTCGCTCATGGAGAGCAGCTCGACTTTCCAACTCTGGCGTTCGGCGAAGCGCGAATACATGCGGAAGAGATCGGAGGCGAACAGCGCGGCTTCTTCACCGCCGGTACCGGCGCGTATCTCGAGGATGACGTTCTTCGCGTCATTCGGATCGCGCGGGACGAGCAGCACTTTGATTTCCGCAAGGAGCGCGTCGCGGCGGGTGTCGAGCTCCCGCAGTTCGTCCTGCGCCAGCTCGCGCATGTCGGGATCCTTGAGCAGTTCCTCGGTCGCGCTCCTCTGTGAGGAGACGTCTTTGTGCTCCCGATACTTCTCGACGAGCGGCTGCATCTCGGCGAGCGACTTCGAGTACGCGCGGAACTTCGCCGTATCGGCCTGAACGGCGGGATCCGCCATCTCGGCCGCGATCTGCTCGTATTTCCCTTCGATCGACGCAAGCTTTTCCAGCATGATCCGCTACTGCTATTCCGTCGCTCAGCCGCCGGACACCGGCGGAAGGAAGGCGACCTCGTCGCCGTCCTTGAGCGGCGTTCCCATTCGCGCGTACTCTTCGTTCACGGCGCACGAGACGCTGCGCGTGTAGCCGGCGAGCGCCGGGAAATCGCCGACAAGGCCGGCCCAGGCGTCCGCTGCCGTCGGCGCGCCGTCGAGATTCCGCATCAGCTCCGATGCGCCCGTCAGCTCGCGGAGCCGCGCGAACAGCCGAATTCTTACGTGCATGCGCGCTCGAACGCCGCGTCGCGCGCGCCGGCGCTGTCGGGATCGGCCGTCGCGCCCTCGATCCAGACGTCGCCGCCCTCGAAGTGCTCGTGCTTCCAGACCGGCGCAATCTGCTTCACCCGTTCGATCGCGAAGCGACAGACCGCGAAGGCCTCGGCGCGATGCGGCGACGCGGCGGCGATGACCACGCTCGCCTCGCCGATGTTGACGCGTCCCGTCCGGTGATGGATCGCGAGGCGCGCCTCAGGCCACCGGCTCGACGTCTCGCGCGCGATCTGCTCGAACGTCGACAGCGCGAGCGGACCAAACGCTTCGTACTCGAGCCACCGCACCGTCCGGCCTGCGTTCTCGTTGCGGACCAGACCGACGAACGTCGCCAGTCCGCCATCGCTCTCGCGGGCGACGGCCGCCCCGATTGCGGCCGGATCGAGCCTCGCCGGGGTCACGGCGAACCGCTCCATCACTTCAGTATACCTGCCCAGAAATGACCGAGCGGGCCGTGTCCGCGGCCGAGGCCGGGCGCATGTCGAATGGCGCCTTCGAGATACCGGCGGGCTTCGCGAACCGCCTCCTCGACGGCGTCGCCGCGCGCGAGTCTCGCGGCGATCGCGGCGGCAAACGTGCAGCCGGTTCCGTGGGTGTGCCGGGTCTGGACACGCGGACCGTGCAGCTCGAATTCGCGATCCACCGTGCACACGACGTCGACGACCTCGTCGCCGTCCAGATGTCCGCCCTTGACCACGACAACCCGCGCGCCGAACGACGCGATGCGCCGCGCCGCAGTGCGCATGTCGTTGACGGATCGAATCGGTTGGCCCGTCAGCGCCTCCGCTTCGGGTATGTTCGGCGTCACGACCTCCGCGCGTTTCAGCAGCTCCGTTCGCATCGCCGCCAGCGCTTCGTCGTCGGCCAGGCGATTGCCGCTCGTCGACGCCATAACGGGATCGACGACGAGATTGGGCAGATCGAGCTCGACGACGGCGGCGGCGACCGCTTCGACGATCGCGGCGTTTGGAAGCATGCCGGTTTTCACCGCGCCGACCCCGGGGTCCTGAGCGACGGCTTCGATCTGCGCCGTGACGAGGTCCGCCGGAATCGCCTGCCAGGCGGCGATGCCCAGGGAGTTCTGCGCGGTCACCGCCGTGATCGCGGACAACCCGAAGACGCCGTGCGCCGCAAAGGTGCTGAGATCGGCCTGCACGCCCGCGCCGCCGCTCGAGTCGCTGCCCGCAATTGTCAGTGCTGTACGCATACAGTAGAATTTCGACTCATGAGCACGCGCATCGAGTCGCTCCAGACGGGTTCGCTGCTGCAGGTCGTCAGCGCGCGATCGGATCTCTCGCGGCCCATCCGCGCGGTGTCAGTGCTGTTCATTACGGTGCTGACGATCGCCGCGGCGCAGATCAGCATCCCGCTGCCGTTCACCCCGGTGCCATTTACCCTGCAGCCCATGATCGTGCTGCTCGGCGCCGCCGCGCTCGGCTCGCGCTTGGGCATGGCCAGCCAGGTCCTGTATCTTGCCGCGGGGATCGCCGGCATTCCGGTGTTCGCCGCGTCGCCCGTTTTACCCCAGGGAATGGCGCGCCTGCTCGGCCCGACCGGCGGATATCTCATGGTGTATCCGTTCGCGGCCTTGCTCACAGGGTATCTCGCCGAGCGCGGATTCGATCGCCGCTATCTGACATCCGTCCTCGCGATGTGCGCCGGCCTCGCGCTGATCTTCGCGAGCGGCGTCGCCTGGATCGCCTGGGGCGCGCCGCACGCGGGCTTCGCAACGGCCGTGGCGTCCGGCCTCGCGCCGTTCGTCCTCGCCGATTTTCTGAAGGTCCTTGTTGCGGCGGCGGTACTGCCGGGCGCGTGGCGGCTGCTGCGCTAGGGCTACTTGATGTACCCCAGACTCCTCAATCGATCGATCATTTCCTGATCGAGTGGCTTGCCAGATCGTGCTGCGGGCGTGACATACGGGCGGCCGTAGGTCGGCACATAGCGAGCGGGAGCCGGAAGCACATCGCCGAAGAGATCGGCCGCCGGTTTCCCCGAGAGTTCGCGGCTGAGCGGAAGCCCCAGCGCCCACCATACGGTCGGGGCGACATCGACGACAGTGAAGATCGTGCCCGGTCCGCCGACCTGCTCCGGTGAATATTCCATCGCGCCGTCGGCGTCGACACGCGCTCGCATGGTTGGCGCGACCGCGAAGAGTCCCCCCGTCTTCGCCTGCACCCGTCCTGGCTGTGTCACGAGCAGGACGGTCTGCCCGGCGACCGGCTCCGCCAGCGACGCGAGCAAGCTGTCGAGGAACGGATAATACGAGCCGAGCGCCGCGATACGCGCCGCCATCGCGGAGGGCGTCAGCGTCCCGGCCGACGGGCCGAGCAGCGCGTTTTGCGCGATGTCGAGGCCGGGCAGATACACGACGAAAAAGTCGAGCGGCCGGGATGGAAGCGCCTGCGCGATTCCAGCGATGCTCGCGTCCAGCTCCCCCGATCGCCGAAGGATCGCGATCGTGTCCGCGTCGCCGCCCGTGAAGGCGCGGGCCGCGGCGTTTGCCGCGCGCGCGCGAATCGACGGCCACTGCGCTTCGAGCGCCGGATAGAGCGAGGAGGGCGCGATCTCGCCGTCCAGCGCTCCGCCGTGCTCCAGGCGGAGCAGCGCACGGTCGCTGACGACGATGCCGCCCGTCGGCGGCGCGGGCCATGTCGCCCACCAGTTCACGACCGCTGTCCGAAGTACCGCCT
>JBOGIZ010000306.1:0-1880 GCA_050747805.1 Vicinamibacterales bacterium
AGCGCAGGCGGCGAGCCGAAGCCGACACCGCGCTGGCTGCGGATCGTCGTCGACAAAGAGATCGTGGGCGGCCGGAAGAAACAGGTCAGCGTCCGCGTGCCCGTATCGCTCGTTCGGGCCGGCGTGCGGCTCGGCGGCATGATGCCTGGCGTTGTGGCGGGGCGCGCGGGCGGACGGCTCGACGCCATGGGCCTCGGGGACCTTGGTTTCGACTTCTCCAAGATCGATCCGAAGCAGCTCGAGGCTGTGATCAACGATATGGGCGAAATGGTGATCGACGTGGACAGCGGTCGGGCGCAGGTTCGCATCAACTGTGAGTAGCGCGCCGGCGATGATCCACGTCAGCAATCTCGTCAAAACCTACGATGACGTGACCGCCGTTGCCGGCGTCTCGTTCGACGTCGCCGCAGGCGAGATCTTTGCCTTTCTCGGTCCGAACGGCGCCGGAAAAACGACCACGATCCAGATGCTCACGACGCTCGTCCCGCCGACGAGCGGCACGATCGCGATCGACGGCCTCGATCCGCAGAAGCATCCCTCCGACGTCCGCCGCCGCTTCGGCATCGTCTTCCAGGATCCGAGCCTCGACGGCGAGCTGACGGCGTGGGAGAACATGGAAATCCATGGCGTGCTCTATCACGTGCCGCGCCGCACGCGCCACGAGCGGATCGAAAAGCTGCTGACGCTGTTCGAGCTGTGGGACCGCCGTGATTCGTACGTGAAGACGTTCTCGGGCGGCATGAAACGCCGCCTCGAAATCGCCCGCGGATTTCTTCACACGCCGAAGATCCTGTTTCTCGACGAACCGACGCTCGGCCTCGACCCGCAGAGCCGCAACCAGCTCTGGACGCACGTGAAACACCTGAACGAGACCGAACACGTCACCGTGTTCCTGACGACCCACTACATGGACGAAGCGGACCGCGTCGCCAGGCGAATCGCGATCATCGATCAGGGGAAAATCGTCGCGCAGGGATCGTCGGCGGAGCTCAAAGCGCAGACGAAGACCGAGTCGCTCGAAGCCGCATTCCTCTCCCTGACCGGCACCACCATCCGCGACGACCGCGCGGATCCCGCGGCCGCCATGCGCCAGATGGCGAAAATGTGGAGAGGGCGATAGCGTGAGCGCGATTTACATTCTGTGGCTGCGCGAACTCAAGCGGTACACCCGATCGCGGGCGCAGATCATCGCCTCGATCGGTCAGCCGCTTCTCTACCTGCTCGCGCTGGGCTTCGGTCTCGGACCGATTTTCAAGAAAGCCGGCGAAGGGAGCTACCTGCAATTCGTCGCGCCGGGCGTCATCGGGATGTCGGTGCTCTTCACGTCGATCTTCTCGGGCATCGGCCTTCTCTGGGATCGCCAGTTCGGATTCCTGAAGGAAACGCTCGTCGCGCCGGTGCCGCGGCTGCACATCATGGTGGGCCGCACGCTTGGCGGCGCGTCGGTGGCGATCCTGCAGGGGTTGTTAATCGTCATCGTGTGCCTGTTGGCGGGCTTCCGCCCGTCGAGCCTCGCCGCGATTCCACTCGCGCTCGCGTTCATGGTGCTCATCGCGATCGTTTTCGCCGCGCTCGGCACGGTGATCGGCTCGAGCCTGCAGAATATGCAAGGCTTTCAGCTGATCATGAATTTCCTGGTGATGCCGATCTTCTTTCTGTCGGGCGCGTTGTATCCGCTCAACAATCTGCCCGTCGCGCTCGCGGCCGTGACCCGCGTCGATCCGCTGACCTACGGCATCGACGGCCTTCGCGGCGCCTTCATCAGCGCGCCGCACTTCACGGCGGCGACCGATGGCGCGGTGCTCTGCGGTGTCGCCGCGCTGTTTCTCGCCCTCGGCGCCCGCGCCTTCGCGCGGATAAAGATTTGATCTCCCGTGAGG
>JBOGIZ010000307.1:0-2189 GCA_050747805.1 Vicinamibacterales bacterium
ACGCACTCCCTCACGCAGGCGACACGCGCGATGCTGAAGGGGCAGGGGACGCAGGTGTTCGGCGTCTATCCCGGGCCCATCGACACGCGAATGGCCGAAGCCATCCCCTTCGACAAGACCTCTCCGTCAGTCGCGGCGGCCGCGATCGTCGCCGGCATCGAAGCCGGCAGCGAGGAGATCTTTCCCGATCCGACGAGTCAAAGCATGGGCGCCGCGTACCTGGCCGATCCCAAAGGCCTCGAACGGCAAGTCGCAGGGATGGCGGCCTGATTCACTGGCCACGCAGGACAGGTGATCCGCGGGGCGACAGATCTGCGTCGGAGTGAGTAGCAGCGCGCGCGAAGCGGTTCAGTGGCTGGACCGGGCCTATGCTCAACGCAACAGCGGTCCGATTGGATTGAAGGTACCGCTTCCTGAAGGGCTTGCATGACGACCCGCGATACGCGCGGTGTTGTTGAACAAGCTGAAGTTTCCGAACTGAAATCGAGGGATGCGCGCGCGGCGCGCGCATCCTGATCGCGGCTTACGGCGTCATTACAGTAGACGTTGTTAATTGTTGATGACGTCAACTATCAGGCGCAGCCCCAATGAACAGTTTGAGAGTGATTCCCCTGGACGACTCGGTCGTGTTTCCCGACATGCCCGTCACGTTGACCGCCGACGTCGGCGACGACGAGCGGGTGCTGCTGGTACCCAGACACAACGGTAAATACGCGAACGTCGCGGTCGTGGCCGAGGTGTCCGAGCGCGTCCGTCTCGCAGGGCGCGGGCTGGCAACCACGCTGATGGGCGTGCACCGCGCAACGCTCGGCGAAGGGATCGAAGACAAGAACGGCGTGCTGCGCGTTGATTACGAGGCGCGGCCCGATGTCGTCCCGCCGGGACGTCTGACGCGCGAACTCGAGCGTGAGTACCGCGCCGTCGTCGACGAGATCCTCGAGATGCGCGGCGACGACGGCCGCATCAAAGCGTTCGTCCGGTCCATCACCGGCGCCGGGGCCCTGGCGGACACGGCCTGGTATTCGCCCGATCTCGCCTTCGATCAGAAGCTGCAGCTGCTCGAGACGTTCGACGTCGTCCAGCGGCTCACGCTGTCGCTGCAGTTCCAGCGAGACCGGTTGGCCGAGCTCCAAGTGCGCCAGCGGATCCGCGAGGATGTCGAAGACGGCGCCCAGAAGCAGCAGCGGGAATATTTCCTGCGACGGCAAATGGACGCGATCCGGAAAGAGCTTGGCGAGCACGACGGATCGGTGATCGACGAGTACAAAAAGAAGATAGCCGACGCCGGCATGCCCGATGCGATACGCCAGCAGGCCCAGCGCGAGCTCGATCGCTTCGAGAGGATGGGCGAGCAGAACGCCGAATCCGCGACGATTCGGACCTATCTGGACTGGCTGCTCGCGGTGCCCTGGGCTCGGCGCTCGGAAGAGCGGCTCGCCCCGGTGCACGCGCGCGGCGTGCTTGACGCCGACCACGAAGGGCTCGACGAGGTCAAGCGGCGGATTACGGAGTATCTGGCCGTCAGACAACTTCGCGCCGAACGCGGGATGGCGGAGAACCGCACGTCCGGCGTCATCCTCACGCTCGTCGGGCCGCCCGGCACAGGCAAAACGTCGATCGGCGAGTCGATCGCCCGCGCCACAGGCCGGCAATTCGTGCGGATGTCGCTTGGGGGCGTTCGCGACGAGGCGGAGATCCGCGGCCATCGGCGCACCTACATCGGCGCGCTGCCCGGGCGCCTCGTCCGGGCCCTGCGCGATGCCGGAACCATGAATCCGGTCATCATGCTCGACGAAGTGGACAAGATCGGCGCCGACTGGCGCGGGGATCCGGCGGCGGCGCTCCTCGTAGTGCTCGACCCTGCGCAGAACCATTCGTTCCGCGATCATTACCTCGACGTCGAGCTCGATCTGTCGCAGGTCTTGTTCATTGCGACGGCGAACGTCGCCGAGTCCATTCCGCCGGCGCTGTTCGACCGGATGGAAGTCATACGATTCGACGGCTACACGACCGAGGAGAAGGTCGCCATCGCGCGACGGCACCTGTGGCCGCGACAAATCGAACGCAACGGTCTGCGGAACGAAGAGGTGACGGTGGGCGACGACGTGCTGCGGTTGATCGCGAACGATTACACCCGCGAAGCGGGCGTACGTCAACTGGAGCGCGATCTTGGCCGCGTCCTGCGAAAG